>JBDGYO010000144.1:0-6524 GCA_039584015.1 Gemmatimonadota bacterium
CATGGCGGCGAGCCTCGTCAAGGAGACCTTGGGTCGGCGGTGACCGACGATTCGACCCTCGGCGGTTATCTCGAAGTCCACGGTCGGCCGCCTGCCTTCGAGGGCGCCGACGGGCGTGCGTACTCCGCGGAGGAGTTCGTCGACGATCAACCCGGCGAGGACGGCCGCTTCGGTGCAGCGCTGCTGTTCGTGCGCTGGTCGGAGAGTGGTGAACGGCCGGTTGGCCACGTCGAGACCCCCTACCTCGTGCATGGAAGCACGGCCGAAGAGGCGAAGGCGAGCGTGCGTCGCCTCACGCTGCACGAGCTCAAGGAGCAGCTCGATCGGGCCGTCGCCGAGAGCAAGGACGGTCCCAACTGGTAGCGGAGCAGCGAGGCGTGGTCCTCACCAAGACCGGTGGCCGCTACGGCGTGTACTGCGACGGCCGCTATGTCGAGGCGTCTCTGCGCGGCCGCCTGAAGCAGGGGAGCCCTCGTATCCTCGTCGGCGACGTGGTCACGATCCACCGACACTCCGACGATTCCGTCACGATCGAAGCGGTGCGCCCACGCCGCTCTCTCCTCAAGCGACGCACGCCGGGGAAGAGACACGGCGAGCGCAACGTGGCCGCGAACCTCGATCAGGTAGTGGTTGTCGGCTCGGCACAGCGACCCGACTGGGACCCGCATCTGGTGGACCGGTTCACCGCCGTTGCCCGGGCCAGCGACCTCCCGGTGGTGCTGGTGGTGAACAAGTGTGATCTGGTGGAGCGCTGCAGCGAGCTCGGCGAGCCCTACCGGCGGGCCGGATACACTGTGATCTGCACGAGCGTGCCCGACGAGCGCGGCCTTGAGGAGCTGCGGGGCTACCTCGAGGGGCACGTGTCGCTGTTCACGGGTCCTACTGGGGTCGGCAAGTCGAGTCTGTTGAACGTGTTGCAGCCCGGACTCAAGCTCAGAACTGGCGAGGTGAGCGCGAAGTCCCGCGCCGGTCGCCACACGACCGTTGCTGCCGAGATGCATCCCTTTGGGGTGGACGGGTTCGTGGTTGACACGCCGGGACTGCGGGACATCGGACTCTGGGGCCTGGAGCCTCAGGAGGTTGCCGCGGCGTTTCCGGAATTCGCCGCGTTCATGGGCCACTGTCGCTTCGACAACTGCCGCCACCTGAAGGAGCCGGGATGTGCCATAGCGGAGGCGGCGGAGCGGAACGACATTGCCTCGAGCCGGCTGGAGTCGTATCGCTGGCTGCTGGACGAGGCGATGCGGGCGGCGCGCCCCTGGGAGACATGACACGAGCTACGGAGGGCCGGCACGTTGGCTGAGCAACCGATGGCACCGCTGGTCATGCCCTTTGCGGGTGAGCGATACGCCGAGCAGGAGCGCCTCGGTGACCTCATCGCCCCGCCGTACGATGTGATCGACCCGGAGGAGCGGGAGCGGCTCGCGGGCCGGGACCCGTGCAACGTGGTGCACCTCATCCTTCCGGCGGGCGACGCGGACCGATACGAAAGCGCAGCCCGCCTGTTGGCCGAGTGGCGTGCCGACGAGGTGCTGGCGGCGGAGGAGAAGGACTCGGTCACGGTGCTGCGCCAGGAGTTCAGCACTCCCGAGGGGGAACGGCTGACCCGCACTGGTGTGATCGCCGGCGTGGCGGTCGAGCCGTTCGCCGCCGGCCGCGTCAGGCCCCACGAACGGACGCACGCCGGCCCGAAGGAGGATCGCCTCGCTCTTCTCAGGGCTACCGAGGCGATGTTCGAGGCGCTCTTCATGGTTGCGCGTGACGCCGACGGTGCGTTGCTGGCACTGTTGCAGGAAGCCACCCAGAAGAAGCCGCTGGCTCGAGCGGAGTTGCCGGGGGTGGAGGTCAGCGTGTGGCGCGTGATCGGCAAGCGCGGGGCCGCGCTCGCCGAGGCGGCGGGGGCGGGGCCGCTGTACATCGCCGACGGACACCACCGTTACGAGACTGCCGTGGCCTACCGGAGCGAGCAACCGGCGGCGAGTCGACTGCCGGCGCTCATTGTGCCGGCAGTCGACCCGGGACTCGTGGTGTTGCCCACTCACCGGTTGGTCTACGGGACGGAGGTGGGGGCTAATGCGCTCACGAACGACCTTCGCGAGCGCTTCCAGATGCGGGAGCTCCCCAGCCAGGCCAACTACGCCGAGGAGCTGGCGACCCTCAAGGCGCGCGGCACGGCATGCGTGGTGGTCCTGCCGGGCGGCCGCGCCTTGGCGTACCTGCTCAAGGGCGGGGCGAACCTCGGCGATCTTCCCTTCGCCAACGAACCGGCGGTTGCCTCGTTGGACGTCGCGCGGGTTGACGAGATCGTGGTGAAGCGGGCGCGGGCGCTGGCGGGTGATGGATCCCGGCTCGGTTACAGTGCGGACGCCCATCATGTGATCGACGAGGTGCAGCAGGGAAGTGCCGCGGCCGGCGTGTTGCTGAATCCCACGGACCTCGAGCAGGTCCTCGCCGTTGCCGATGCCGGTGGCGCAATGCCGCAGAAGTCCACCTACTTCATGCCCAAGGTGCCCAGCGGGCTGGTGATCATGGGCTACTGAGAGCATCATTGAGCTCATGACCCCGCGTTCCCGAGACCGGATTCTCGACAACCTCGAGGTCATCTACCGCGAGGCATACGGGCGCGCTCAGGCGACGGGAGACCAGGCCCGCATGGCCGACCTCGATGCGTCGTACCAGCGTGAGCAACTGATCCTGGAGGTGCTGCTGGACCTACGCGATGCGCTCGTCACGTCTGGCGATGCATCGGCGTCCAAGTCCACCCTGGAGAAGCTGCAGGCCCTGAAGAAGCTGACGAAGCTGAAGTAGCCCGTTACCTTTGCCAGCCTATGACCTCCCGCACACACCAGCGCAGTAAGTCCAAGACGAAGGCGAAGCGGAAGCCCGCGACGCGGCTCGAGAAGCCGGAGCTGCTGGAGATGTACCGGCTGATGCTGCTGTCTCGCACCCTGGACGACAAGGAAATCCGGCTCAAGCGGCAGAACAAGATCTTCTTCCAGATCTCCGGGGCCGGCCACGAAGCGGTGCTGGTGGCGGCCGGGATGCTGCTCAAGCCCGGTCACGACTGGTTCTACCCCTACTACCGTGACCGCGCGCTTTGCCTGGCGCTCGGGATGACACCGACGGAGATGCTGCTCTCAGCGGTCGCTGCGGCCGACGACCCCAACTCGGGCGGCCGCCAGATGCCGTCGCACTGGGGACACAAGGATCTCAACATCGTGAGTTCCTCGAGCCCCACTGGCACGCAGTACCTGAATGCCCTGGGGTGTGCCGAGGCGTGGCTGCGCTACGACCAGATCGAGCAGATCGCCGACCGGGACGAGATGAGCAAGGGTGACGAGGTTGTCTTCTGTTCCTCGGGGGACGGGTCCACCAGCGAGGGGGAGTTCTGGGAGGCCATGAACACGGCGAGCAACCTCCAGCTCCCTGTACTGTTCCTCGTCGAGGACAACGGCTACGCGATCTCGGTGCCGGTCGAGGTGCAGACAGCCGGAGGCTCGATCTCGAGCATCATGGCGTGCTTCCCGAATCTCTATGTGGATGACATGGATGGGTGCGACCCGCTCCTGTCATACGATGTCCTGTCCACGGCCATCGCCCATTGCCGGGCTCGAAAAGGGCCGGCCCTGATCCACGCCGACGTGATCCGGCCGTACTCCCACTCGCTCTCCGACGACGAGCAGCACTACAAGCCGGATTGGGAGCGTGACGAAGAGGCGAAACGGGATCCGGTGGAGTCGTTCCCCGCGAGGCTCATTGCCGACGGGCTCGTCACGGAGGGGGAGATTGAGGCCATCAAGGCGAAGGTGGCCGAGGATGTGGACCTCGCCACCGAGGTTGCGCTGGCGGCTCCCCAGCCGCCGGCCGAGACGGTCGAGCTGTACGTGTACTCGCCGGACGTAGACCCGACGAGCGCGGCGTTCGATACCGAGGACGAGCCACGGTTCGAGGGAGATCCCACCACGATGGTGGACCTCTTGAACAAATGCCTCCAAGACGAGATGACGAGGGAGCCGCGCATAGTGATGTTCGGTGAGGACATCGCCGACCTCTCCCGCGATGAGCACATCGAAGACCTCAAGGGCAAGGGTGGCGTCTTCAAGGTGACGTGGGGGCTGCAGAAGAAGTTCGGCAGCCATCGGGTGTACAACTCGCCGCTCGCTGAGGCGAACATCGTCGGGCGGGCCGTAGGACTCGCCACCCGCGGCATCAAGCCCGTGGTGGAGATCCAGTTCTTCGATTATATCTGGCCCGCGTATCACCAGATGCGCAACGAGCTTGCCGTGCTACGCTGGCGCAGCAATAACGCCTTCGCGTGCCCCGCCGTAGTGCGGGCGACGTACGGCGGATACCTCAAGGGTGGAGCGGTCTACCACTCACAGACGGGCGCCTCGCTGTTCACGCACATCCCCGGCCTGCGGGTGATCTGCCCAGCGACGGCGCTCGACGCCAATGGCCTGCTGCGGACCGCAATTCGATGCGATGACCCGGTGCTCTTCCTGGAGCACAAACACCTCTACCGGCAGACCTACAACAAGTCCGCGTATCCCGGCCCTGAGTTCATGATTCCGTTCGGGAAGGCGAAGGTGGTGCGCGAGGGCGCGGACCTCACGGTGATCACCTACGGTGCGCTCGTGCAGCGCTCGCTCGTGGCCGCGAAGGAGCTGGCGGAGAGCGAAGGTATCGACGCCGAGGTGATCGACCTGCGTTCGCTGAGCCCGGTGGACTGGACGACGATCACCGAGTCGGTGAAGAAAACCAACCGGGTGATCGTGGCGTACGAGGACTCGGTCTCGTGGGGTTACGGGGCAGAGATCGCGGCGCGCGTCGGCGAGGAGCTCTTCGCGTGGCTGGATGCGCCGGTGAGGCGTGTGGCGTCAACCGACACGTTCGTGGCGTACTCGCCGGAGTTGGAAGATGTGATCCTGCCGCAGGTCGCGGACTTGACCGTGGCCATTCGGGAGCTGCAGGCGTACTAGCGGGGGGCTCCCCTTCCCAGGGCTTCCCTGATCTCCCCCGCGGCGTCGATTGCGGCCTCGACGTCTATTCTGAGTGCCCTGGCCTGTTGCGTCGCTGATGTGAGGTCGCTGAGCACCTGATCCATGTCTGCCGAGCGCAGCCGCAGCAGGTCGAACCGCACGTTCTGTACGGCCAGCACGCAGGACTCGAACTGTGACTCCACCTTGGCGCGCCGCTTGACCAACTCCTCAATGGCCGCACGCTGGCGCTTCAACAGGTCGAGGCGCCGCTCGCTCTCGGAGTTGGCCGGCTCGCCCTCGAACTCCTGAATGCGCGCGTCGAGACGTGCCACTGCCTCGTCGTCGACATCCCGGTCCATCGCCTGCAGCGTGCGCGCGAGCTCCACGGCGCGCTCCATGAGCCCGTTCACGGTTGGCACCACCTCCGGCAGCATCTGCCGATCGGATTCCGGCAGCTTCTCCACCAGGCGCACGATGGCTGCGTGGTCTTTGCGCATCTGCTCGATCTGATTCACCATCGTGCCGAACTCGCCCGACGTGGGCTCGACCACGCTTGCCGGCAGTGCCGCTTTCGCCATGCCAGCGCCGCTCGACCCTGGCAAGGCGTCGGGTGCCGGTGGACGGTTGAGCACGTCCCGCATGCTGTAGCCGGCCGACCACAGCTTACCGTACTGCGAACCGAGGCCGATGCCCCAGCCGATGGCCGGGAAGAGGAACCATGGGGAGTCGATCCCGGTCACCACGTTGAGCAGCAACAGGCCGCCGCACACCGAGACGTACGAGGCGAAGTTGGCGCGGAACTTCCGCACGATACCTGGCTCGCCCTGCTGCTCCCGTTTCTCGGGCCTCTGCTTCTTGGCCTCGCGCCGCCGCTCTGGCCGTGCGCCCGGCCTGCGGGCAGGGGCTCGGCCCTCGCTGAACCAGTCCCACCACTCCGCGTCCTTTGGGCGGGCCGGCGGTCGTGCGCGACCTTCGGCGCGCTGCGAGCGTGCCGCCGGGCGGCCCGTACCCGATCGGCTGGGCCGCCGGCTCAGCGGAGAGCGGGGTCTGTACGGCGTCGACTGCCGGCTCTCCAGGGCCCGTCGGAGCGCGTCGGCGGTGGGCCACCGGTTCTCAGGTTCCTTGTCGAGGCACCGCATGACGGTGGTGGTGAGCTCCTCGGGGCAGTCCGACCGCACGCTGCGGATGTCTGCCGGGACTTCGGTCACCTGCTTGAGCAGCATGCCTGCCACGGTGGGGGCCTTGAACGGCAGGTCACCCGTGAGCATCTCGTACGCCACTACGCCGAGCGAGTAGACGTCGCTACGGGCGTCGATGTCTTTCTCTCCGCCGGCCTGCTCCGGGCTCATGTAGGCCGGCGTCCCAATGGCAACGCCGGTGCCGGTGAGGGTGCCGCCGCCGGCGTCGGTCAGGGCCTTGGCGATCCCGAAGTCGGTGACCATCACCCGGCGGCGCGTGCCCTCCAGCAGGATGTTGTCGGGCTTGATGTCGCGGTGGATCACGCTCATCGCGTGGGCCAGTCCGAGGGCGTCGGCCGTCTCCTTC
>JBDGYO010000545.1:0-3244 GCA_039584015.1 Gemmatimonadota bacterium
GAGCTCTACTCCAAGTAGGCACATGATAGATCTCTCGGGCTTGGTTCGACCGCATGTGGTCGAGATGACGAAGCGGGAGGACATCCCGTTTGCGGCGGAGTTCCGTCTCCAGCCGCTGGAGCGCGGCTACGGCCACACGCTGGGCAACGCGCTGCGGCGGATGCTGCTCTCCTCGCTGCGGGGTGCTGCCGTGTGGGCCTTCCGGCTCGAAGGCGTGGTGCACGAGCACCAGACGGTCCCCGGCGTGGTTGAGGACATCCACCAGATCATCCAGCGGCTCAAGTCGCTCACGCTGGTGATGGCCGAGGAAGTCGACGAGGCCGTCCTCCAGATCAAGGCGAGCAAGGCCGGGTCGGTGACGGTCCAGCAGATCGTCCCGAACGCCGCGGTGCAGATCGTGCACCCCGACCACGTCCTGTTCACGCTGCAGGAGGATCGGGAGATCATCGGGGAGCTGTACGTCAAGAAGGGGCGCGGTTACGTCGAGGCCTCGCAGCACGAGGAAGACCGGTCACTGCCGGTCGACCTGGTGCGCATCGACGCCGTCTACAACCCGGTGCGGCGCGCCAACTTCACCGTGCAGGAGACCCGCGTGGGCCAGCGCACCGACTTCGACAGCCTGAGCCTGTCGGTCGAGACCAACGGCGCCATCCCACCGGAGGATGCCGTGTCCTACGCGGCGGCGCTGTTGCAGGAGCACGTGCGCCACTTCCTCGACTTCGGCCACCTCCCCATGGTGAGTGGCGAGACCGAGGGCATGCCCGAGAAGGACAGCGCGGAGCTGAAGGATCTCCTGGCGAAGGCGATCGATGACTGCGGCCTGTCGGTGCGCTCGATCAACTCGCTCAAGAACTCCGGCATCAGCACGCTGGGCGACCTGGTCGGCTACACCGAAGACGAGCTGCTCAAGGTCAAGAACGTGGGTGAGAAGGCGCTGACCGAGATTGCCGAGATGCTGCAACGCGAGAGCCTCAACTTCGGCATGAAGTTCGAGGATCGCGACGGCGAGCTGGTGCTGTTGGAGCAGGGCTCCACCCCGGTTGCCGCAGCGGCCGCGGCCGCCGACGAATCGGCGCCGGTGGAGGAGGGGCAGTAGCATGCGGCACCGCAAGAAGGGTCGGCAGCTGAGCCGCACCTCGGCGCACCGCAAGGCCATGCTCCGCAACATGGCGACGTCGTTGTTCCGCCACGAGAAGGTGGAGACCACGGCGGCCAAGGCCAAGGAGCTACGACCCTACGCCGAGCGGCTCATCACGCTGGCGCGGCGCGGCGACCTGCACGCCCGGCGCCGGGTGGAGCGCTACATCAAGGACCGAGAGGTGTCGGGCCGGCTGTTTAGTGAGATCGGGCCGCGCTTCGCGAGCCGCCCCGGCGGCTACACCCGGATTCTCAAGCTGGGCCACCGGCAGGGCGACGGGGCCGAGCTGGCGCGAATCGAGCTCCTCGGTGAGTGAGCGGGTTGCGGACTTCCAGAAACGACGACGGGGACCTGACGGTCCCCGTTTTCTTAGGCAGTAGGTGGCGGTGAGCCTACGACGCGGCCGCCGCTCCCTGGCCCCGCGGGGCCTTCTGCACGCGGCCGGACTTGATGCACTGGGTGCACACCCGGATGCGCTTCGCACGCGCTGCAGATTGGGGTACCAGCGCCGGTTCGTCTTGTTGTTGGCGTGGCTCACGTGGTGACCGAACCTCGGTCCTTTGCCACAGATATCGCAAATGCGGGCCATGGTGCTCTGCTCGCTATCTTTGTAAGGCTCGGAATTCTAACGACCTACGGGCCGTAGAACAACCCCAACGACCGCCTCGGAATGGGATCATGCCGACAATGGGATCATGCCGACAGCACTGATTACGGGCATCACGGGCCAGGACGGCTCCTACCTGGCCGAACTGCTGCTCGAGAAGGGGTACCAGGTCGTGGGGGTGGTGCGGCGCACATCGCATGACTCCTACGAGCGGATCGGCCACCTGCTCGACCGGCTCACCATCGTGCCGGCGGACCTGTTGGACCAGCACTCCCTCACGACCGTGATCGCCGAAGTGCGGCCGGACGAGATCTACAACCTGGCAGCCCAGAGTTTCGTCCCCACGAGCTGGAGCCAGCCGGTGCTCACGGGCGAGTTCACGGCGCTGGGGGTGACCCGCATCCTGGAGGCGGTTCGCCTGGCACACCCGGAGGCGCGGTTCTATCAGGCGAGCTCCTCAGAGATGTTCGGAAAGGTCGTTGAGACTCCGCAGAAGGAGTCCACGCCGTTCTACCCCCGCTCTCCGTATGGCGTGGCCAAGGTCTACGGCCACTGGATCACGGTGAACTACCGCGAGTCATACGGCATTTACGCAGTCAGCGGCATTCTGTTCAATCACGAATCACCTCGGCGAGGTCTCGAGTTCGTGACGCGGAAGGTCTCGGATACGGTGGCCCGCATCAAGCTTGGGCTTGCGAAGGAGCTCAGGCTCGGCAACCTGGAGGCGCGGCGCGACTGGGGATTCGCCGGGGATTACGTAGACGTGATGTGGCGCATGCTGCAGCAGGATGAGCCGGACGACTACGTGGTCGGGACGGGAGAGACCCACTCGGTGCGCGACCTGGTGGAGGTGGCGTTCGGTCACGTCGGACTCGGTTGGAGGGATTTCGTGCGCGAGGATCCGGCATTCAAGAGGCCGGCGGAGGTCGAGCAGCTTCAGGCAGACCCCGGCAAGGCCAAGAGGGTTCTTGGATGGGAGCCGACTGTCACCTTTGACGAACTCGTGAGAATGATGGTGGACGCCGATCTCGAGCGGCTGCAGAAGGGGAACAACGCCAGGTGAGGGTGCTCGTGACCGGGGCCGACGGCTTCGTCGGCTCCTGGCTGGTGCCAAGGCTGCTGGAGGACCGGCACGTGGTCGTGGCCGGTGTGCGGCCGGGACAGCCGCTGTTTGCGGCGGGTGCCCCCGCGCCCTGGTCCGGAGACGTACCGGTCGTGCCACTCGAGCTGCTGGACGGCGCGTCGATCGATGCCGTGTTGACCCGCGGCTTCGATGCGGTGGTGCACCTGGCGGCGGTCTCCTCGGGGGGGGACGCCGGCCGCAACCCGGCGGAGGCGTGGGACATCAACGCCGGCGGCACGGCGCGACTGGCCGAAGGATTGGTCCACAGCGGCGGGGGCGACCCCATACTGCTCCTTGCGTCTACGGCGGAGGTGTACGGGGCGGGGCCGGACGCGCCGCGCGTGGAGGCCGATCCGACGGAGCCCTGCTCACCCTA
>JBDGYO010000145.1:0-6456 GCA_039584015.1 Gemmatimonadota bacterium
GCGGACGAGAGTTCCTCGGGGTCATCGAGTTCGTGGGCACGACTGTGGATGCGGGCAACCGGACGTTCCCCATCGAGGTCGTGCTGGACAATCCGGAGAACGTGATCAAGTCACGCATGGTGGCGAACGTGCAGGTGGAGCGGGAACGGCTGCAGGAAGTGATCGTGGTCCCACAGCAGGTCGTGCTGCGCACCGAGGACGGCTATCAGGTCTACGTGGTCGCGGACCGCGACGGGTACCCGATTGCCTCGGCACGGGAGGTGGAGCTCGGGCCGTCGTACGGCAATCGCATCGTGATCGCGGCCGGCCTGGAGACCGGCGACCAAGTGATCACGGTGGGGCAGCGACTGGTCGATGAGGGGAGCTTCGTGCGCGTCGTGAGCGGCAGCGGGGGGAACCCATGAGCGATCGCAAGGGCGACACCGGCTCCTTCCGGGCGGGCGGCGCTGGGGAGGGCAAGGGCGACGGAAAGTCGAAGGAGTCCAAGGCCGGCGACAGCGGCGTGCACCGCACACCGAGGTCGGCCACGGACCCGGCGCGCGTGAGCGGGACCTTCCAGCCGCCGGGGTCCGCGCCCGACGCGCGGCACAAGCGGCGGTTCAAGGAGTTTTGGCTCTCCTCGTTCGCCATCGACCACCCGACCAGCGTCATGGTGATGACCCTGATCGTCATCCTCATGGGACTCGCCTCCTACGTGCAGGTGCCCAAGGAGTCGATGCCTGAGATCGTGGTGCCCAACATCCTGGTGAACACGGTCTACCCGGGGGTGGCGCCGGGGGACATCGAGACCCTGATCACGGAGCCCCTGGAGGACGAGCTCAACACCATCGCCGACGTCAAGACGATCACCTCGGTCTCGGCCGAAAGCTACTCGAGCATCAACATCGAGTTCGAGGCCGGGATGGACATGAACGAGGCGCTGCAGCGGGTGCGAGAGAAGGTGGACATCGGCAAAGTCGAGCTGCCGACCGCCGCCGAAGAGCCCGAGGTCATCGAGATCAACCTCTCCCAGTTCCCGATCATGCAGGTGAACATCGCCGGGGACTACAGCCAAGTACGCCTGCGGGAGGTCGCGGAGGAGCTGCAGGACAAGCTAGAGCAAATCCCGAGCGTGCTCGAGGTGCAACTGGCTGGTGGGCTCGAGCGCGAAGTCCAGGTCGACGTGGACCTGGCCAAGCTGAAGTTCTACGACGTCACGTTCGACGACGTGATCGACGCCGTGCGGTTCGAGAACGTGACCGTGCCGGGCGGCACGATCGACGTCGGCGACGTGAAGTACCTCGTGCGGGTGCCGGGCGAGTTCGAGGAGGCGGATCCGATAGCCGACATCGTCGTCACGACGCGCGGCGGTCGGCCGATCTACGTGCGCGACGTGGCCACGGTGGACTTCGGGTTCAAGGAGCGGGACAGCTTCGCCCGGCTCGACGGCGACCCCGTGATCTCCCTCGCCGTCGTGAAGCGCAGCGGTGAGAACATCATCGAGACCGCCGACGGCGTGCGGGAGGTCATCGACCGAGAGTACCGGAATCTCCCACCGGGAACCGTCGTGAAGATCACCTCGGATCAGTCCGAGGACATCCGGAGCATGGTGAGCAGCCTCGAGAACAACATCATCGCGGGACTCATCCTGGTGGTGGCGATTCTCGTGTTCGTGCTCGGCGTGCGGACCGCACCGTTCGTGGGGCTCGCCATCCCGCTCTCGATGCTGCTGTCGTTCAGCGTCCTGCGACTCGCCGGCTTCTCGATGAACATGGTGGTGCTGTTCTCGCTGATCCTGGCACTGGGGATGCTGGTAGACAACGCCATCGTGGTGATCGAGAACATCTACCGCTTTCGGGAGCGCCGCTTCGATCGCGTGCGGGCGGCCAAGTATGCCACCGCCGAGGTGGCGGTCCCGATCATCGCGTCCACCGCCACGACCCTGGCCGCCTTCTTCCCCATGGTCTTCTGGCCGGGGATCATGGGCGAGTTCATGAAGTACCTGCCACTGACGCTGATCATCACGCTCAGCTCCTCGCTGTTCGTGGCGTTGGTGATTCTTCCTACGATGGCCGCACGTACGCTGGACACCGAGGACGCGCCGGTGGCGATGACGAAGGGCCTGCGCCGGGTTCTGATCGTGGGCACGGCCCTGCTGCTGCTGCTGATGCTCGCGGCGAACTGGCTGACGTCGCTGCTGCTCATCCTGACTGGGGCAGCGGTGTACGCGTTCCACCACTATGTGGGGCATCCGGCGGGCCACTGGATCATGACGAAGGGGCTCCCGGCGGTGATCCAGCGGTACGAGGTGGTGCTGCGCTGGGCGTTGGCGCACCGGGCGCGCATGGTGGTCGGTGCGGCCGGCGCGCTCGTGTTTGCCCTCATGGTCTTCGGTGTGTTCAACGCAGGCGTGGAGTTCTTCCCGGAGGACGTCCCGCCGGTGGCGGCTTACGTGCAGATCGAGGCGCCGCTCGGCACGCGTGTGGAGGAGACTGACCGCATCATACGGCGGGTTGAGGAGCAGGTCAGCGGGATCCCCGGGATGGGTGACGTGGAGTCGATGGTGGCCACGGTGGGAACTCGACTCTCGGCGGGGTTCGGTGGGGGCAGCGGCACCCACTTGGGCACGGTCGTGGTGCAGTTCGTGGACTTCGAGGACCGCGAGATCGACGGGTTCACGACGCTGCGCCACATCCGCGAGACGGCAGGCGTGGGCGTTGCTGGCGCCGATGTCGCGCTGGAGGAACCGGAGATGGGCCCGCCCACGGGTGCCCCGATCAACATCGAGATCACGGGAGAAGATGCCGTACTCCTCAAGCAGCTGGGTGACGACGTCGTGTCGCGCCTGGAGAACTCGGCGCTGTTCGCCAAGCTGGACGGACTGGAGAGTGACATGGCCGAGGGCCGCCCCGAGCTGGTGATCCAGGTGGATCGGGAGAAGGCGGCACTCTACGGCCTCACCACCCAGGACATCGGCGTGACGATCCGCAACGCGATCAACGGTACCGAGGCGTCAAAGTACCGGGACGGCAAGGACGAATACGACATCACGGTGCGACTGGCGGAGGAATTCCGCAGTGACCTGAGCTCGCTGGGCGACCTGGCGATCTGGTCGGACAACGGGATTCAGATCCCGCTCTCATCAGTGGCCACGTGGCGGGTAGACAAGGGCTACGGCGATGTGAACCGCAAGGACTTGGACCGCATGGTCACCGTGTTGTCAGACGTGCGGTCGGGATACAACGCCGTGGCCGTGCGCGGAGAGGTGGAGCAGGAGCTGGCTGAGTTCGTGACGGCGCTGCCTACCGGGTACCAGATGCGCTTCACCGGACAGCAGCAGGAGCAGGAGGAGTCCGAGGAATTCCTGACGGGCGCCTTCGTGCTGGCGCTGTTCCTGATTGGGTTCATTCTGGTCACACAATTCGACTCCGTCACTAAGCCGCTCATCATTCTGAGCTCGGTGCTGCTGTCCACCATCGGCGTGTTCATCGGCCTCATGGTATTCCGCATGCCGTTCGGGATCATCATGACGGGCGTGGGGGTGATCAGCCTGGCGGGCGTGGTGGTGAACAACGCCATCGTGCTGATCGACTACATCGACATCCTGCGGCGCCGGGACAAGCTGGAGCGACGCGAGGCGATCGTGCAGGGTGGGAAGACCCGTTTCCGACCGGTGGTGCTCACGGCGGTGACCACGATTCTGGGGTTGGTGCCGCTGGCTATCGGGCTCAACATCGACTTCAAGGGGTTCTACACGCGGCTGGCCCCCGACATCTATTGGGGTGGTGAGCAGGCCGCCTGGTGGGGTCCGATGGCGATCGCGGTGATCGCCGGCCTGGCGTTCGCCACGTTCTTGACGCTGGTGCTGGTGCCCGTGATGTACTCGCTGCTCGACGACTTCGACAACTTCGTGAAGCGTGCGCTCACGCGACAGGACGAGCAGGAGGCTCCGAGCGGACGGCCGCGCTCCCCCGCGCTGCAGGGGTCACGGCCCTCAGAGAAGCCAGTCGCCGTATAGCTCGGGCCGGCGATCCTGCCAGAACAGGGATCTGGCGGGCGACGCGGCACACTGCGACAGATCGAGATCCACCACGAGGAGGTCCTCCTCGAGGCGCTTGCCTCGGGCGAGGACCTTCCCCACGGGATCCACCACGAACGACTCGCCTGCGAAGGTGAGTCGTTCTTCTTCTCCCACCCGATTGCACAGGGCGGCGAAGTAGCCGTTCTGGAAGGAGGCGGCGCGCACCTCGGCTTCGTACATGCCCTCCGGCCACTCGTCCAGGCCGCCGGCCTGCGGAATCACGACTAGCTCGGCGCCACCCACCCCCAGAGCCCGCATGTACTCCGGATAGTGTCGATCGTAACAGATGGCCACACCGATGCGGCCCGCCTTCGTCGCGTACACCGGGGCGCCACGATCACCCGGGGCGTAGTACGTCCGCTCGTGGAAGCAGGTGTAGTCGGTGATGTGCACCATGCGTGTCACACCCAGCAGCGCACCGTCCGCGTCGAACACCGGCGAGCTGTCGAATCGTTCCCCCTCCGCCGACTCGTACATGTTGAACACCGTGACCAGCCCCAGCTCCTTCGCCTTGGCGGCGATCCGGTCGGCCGTGGGACCCGGAATCGGTTCGGCCAGACCCGCGGCGGCCGCAAACTGCTCGTGCTGCGGGAAGAAGCGGTACAGCACGATCTCGGGGAAGGCGACCAGGTCGGCGCCGGCCGCCCTGGCGGCCTCCATCGCCGCGAGTGCGTGCTCGAGATTCTCCTGCGTGTCGGGTCCGGCAGCCTGTTGGGCCAGGGCAATGCGCATCGTGCCTCCTACGGGCGACGTCCCAGGGTGAGCAGTGATCCCTCCGTGGCCTTCCACGGCTCCGAGGCTTCCTCGGGCGCGAGCCTCACGCGCTGCTGCTCGATCTCACTGAATCCCGCGCCCTCCAGCGCCGAGCGCCACCCCGCCTCGTCGAGCAACGTCATGTCCACGCCGACGTCACTCGGCCACGAATGGCTGATCTCGTTCTCTCCGTAGAAGTCCACCATGCAAGCGAAGCGTCCCCCGGGGCGGAGCAGGTGCCACGTCTCGGTCAGGCCCGCCGCCAAGTCGGGTAGATAGTAGAACACCTCCATTGAGAGGATCGCATCGAACCGGCCGCGGGGAAGCTCGTGTGTGGGGAACGCGGCTTCGTGGAACTCTGCATTTGGGAGGTCGGGGGAGAGGGTGCGCGCGAGCGCGACCATCTCTGACGAGAGGTCGATGCCTACCGCCTTGCCGTCGGGTGCCGCCTGCGCCGCCCACCGGACCGTGTAGCCATTGCCGCAGCCGATATCGAGGTACCAGGCGTCCGGCGCCAGCGCGAGGCGGTCGAAGGCCGGGCGCACGAAGGGGGCGTGACTTGCCTCCATGCCGTCGGCGCGGCCGCGGACCGCCCAATCGTCGAACACCTGCTGCACCCGGTGGAGTCGTGATTCCGAGCTCTGTGTCACTGCCGTGCCTTTCCATTTGCGAGCGAACTGACGATATCCAGGAACTGCTGTGCCACGCGGGATGGCGCAAAACGCTCGACCGTCGCGCGGTTCGCGGTGCCCATGCGCCTCCGCACCCCTTCATCCTCGAGCAGGCGAGCCAGCGCGTCGGCCAGACGCGCGTCGTCTCGCTGCGGCACGACCACGCCATTGACGCCGTCCTCGACCAGCTCCTCGACGGCGGTGCCGCCGCAACACACTACCGGCTTCCCCGCCGCCATCGCCTCGAGGAACACGAGGCCGAATCCCTCCTGCAGGCTCGGCAAGCAGAAGATATCACAGCCCGCGTACGCGCGTGCGAGCTGGTCGAAACCGAGATGGCCCTCGAGCCACACCTGTCCCCCCAGGTCGAGGCGGCGCACCAGGCGCTCCACCCTGCGGCGCTCCGGGCCGTCGCCCACGATGCGTACCTGCACGTCGGGCACACGCGAGCGTAGCAGCGCCGTTGCCCGCACCAGCGAGGCGATGTTCTTGCGGGTATACATGTGCGCGACGCAGAGAACCGTCGGAGCGCTGCTGCGGTGGTCGCCTCGAGCCTCGAGCGCGGTGCGCCACCGCGCGAGGTCGAGCGCCGGTGGCACGACGGCCACCCGCTCGGGCTCGAGGTCGTAGACTTCGGTGATTCTCCTCCGGGCGTATCGGCTCAGGGTGAGCACCAACGCCGCACGCCGCGCGCTGGCGCGCTCGGCCCGGGCCTGCAGTCGCATCGAGGCGGCAACCAGCCCCCGCTCGAACCGCGCCTCGTCTGCCAGGGTGCCGTGGATGTGCGCCACGAAGGGAACTGGGAGACGGCCCGCCAACCGGAAGCCGTCCATGTCGAATCCGACCACGAGGTCGGCGGCGCCCACGTGGGGGGCTCTGAGGCGCTGGTTGAACGCGAAACGGTGCAGCGTGTACGCGAAAGGCAGGGGGCGGCCCGTCGGGGCGATGACCCGAACCTCGTGCCCCAGCGCC
>JBDGYO010000146.1:0-6402 GCA_039584015.1 Gemmatimonadota bacterium
GTGATCGAGATGGGTCGGCCGGGCGTTGGAGTGCGATTCCGCCATATCCAGACCATGACCATGGCCCTGGCGGAACTCGGTGTCACCTTCGAGGCCAAGAACCCGATCACACATCTCATGACCGACCAGGCCAAGGGCACGCTGCAAGAGGATCTTCTCGACGAGAAGATCCTCTCCGCCATTGTCGAGACGAAGACGACTATTGACGAAGTGCGGCCGGTGCTCGATACGGTGCTCGACGTTGCGAAGCGGATCGATACCGTCGTGGCGGTTGGCGTGTCCACGCGGTGCGACGAAGACGGCGAGGACCAGGTGCTGGCTCCCCTGCTGACGGGCCTGGGCTACGGCCTCGAGCGAGCGAAGACCAACATGGGCCTTGGTCGTATCACCAACATTCCAACGCGCGAGGAAGTCAGTGACGAACACACTGCACCGCTACGGTAGCGCGAAGAGCTTTGACGACGACTACATCATCTTCGCCATCGCGTGCAAGGGAAAGAACGACCAGGGCGCGGTCGAGAAGTTGAGGGCCTTTCTGGAGATCTGTGCCTCGCACCGACCCGTGAGCATGGGCAATTCGGCGTTGGGTAGCTACCATCCTTCCAGCAAGCTGGGCCCTTCCGTCCACTGGGGCCGTAACCTCGATCCCGACCATCGAGGGGTCGTCGAGTCGGTGCAGGTACCCCGAACCGTGGCAGCGGTCTTCGACCGGCGAGGCAGAGCCGAGTCCTGTCTACGGGACTTGATCGAGGCCGATCTCGGACTGTCCGTCAACGTGGCCACCTCGGTAGAGGGTGCCAGGGAAGCGGCAGCGGCTTGCGACATCAAGCGACACAGCGTGGAGTACTCACTGGGCTTCAGTGACCCGCACGATCAGCTGCCCAATGCGCAGGTGCTGCAGCTCTCGACGATGTGTGGGCACGGAATGGTGTCCTCGAGCCTGGCCGCAAAGATGCTCGACATGGTGCGAGAGGGCCGCCGCAGCTCCGGCGAGGCAGCCGTGACCATGGCACGCTTCTGTGCGTGCGGTGCATTCAACCCCACCCGCGCCAAGAGGCTACTGTCGCAATGAGTGACATGGAGCCCCGCAAGCCGGGAAGACACTTCCTGCAGATCCCGGGCCCGTCCAACGTGCCCGACCGGGTCCTGCGGGCGATGGCGAAGCCGACGGTAGACCACCGCGGGCCCGAGTTCGCCGAGATGACCCTGCGGATCCTCGACCACCTGAAGCTCGTGTTCCAGACATCCCGGCCTGTGGTCCTGTTCCCTTCGTCCGGCACCGGCGCCTGGGAAGCGGCGCTCGTCAACACGCTTTCGCCGGGCGACCGGGTGCTGGCGTTCGAGACCGGGCACTTCGCCACACTGTGGCGCAACGTGGCGGCCAAGCTCGGCATCGACGTGGAGTGGATTGAAGGGGATTGGCGACACGGCGTCGAGCCTGGGGTGGTGGAGGCGAAGCTCGCGGGCGACGCGCAGCAGGCGATCAAGGCCGTGTTGGTGGTCCACAACGAGACGTCGACCGGTATCGCCAGCAGAGTGGACGAGGTTCGCCAGGCAATCGATGCCGCGGGCCATTCAGCACTGCTCATGGTGGACACGATCTCCTCGCTGGGCTCGATCGACTACCGCCACGAGGAGTGGGGTGTCGACGTCTCGATCTGCTGCTCACAGAAGGGGCTCATGCTGCCGCCGGGGCTCGGAATCAACGCGGTGAGCGACAAGGCCGTAGCGGCGTCGCAGTCGGCTGGTCTCCCGAAGGCCTACTGGGATTGGGGGCCCGTGCTGACAACGAACGAGCGTGGGTTCTTCCCATATACGCCGCCCACCAACCTGCTGTACGGCATGAGCGTCGCCCTGGAGATGCTGCTGGAGGAGGGCTTGGAGAGCGTGTTCGCTCGCCACCACCGACTGGCCGAGGCCACTCGAAAGGCGGTCGAGGCGTGGGAGCTCGAGATGTGCTGTCTCAACCCGGCGGAGTACTCAGACAGTCTGACGGCGGTGTGGATGCCGGAGGGGCACGACGCGGACGCGCTGCGACGCTTGATCCTGGACCGATTCGACATGTCCCTGGGGACCGGCCTGGGCAAGGTCAAGGGCCGAGTGTTCCGCATCGGACACCTCGGTGACTTGAACGACCTGATGCTGGCCGGGACACTGTGCGGGGTAGAAATGGGCTTGGGGTTGGCCGGCGTCCCTCATCGGAAGGCCGGCGTGAGCACGGCCCTCGAGTACCTCGCCGCTTCGAGACCCGCCTGATCGGGCGGCGACACGAGACCAGTCATGGATCCCAATACCGCCGTCACCGGGAACGTCGTCCTCGCATTGATCGGCCTAGCCGGGTGTGTAGTGCTGCTGATGTTCCTCATCGCCAGATGGAAGTGGCACGTCTTTCTGGCGTTGCTGCTGCCGATCCTTCTGTTTGGTGTCCTCCCCGGTATCCAGCGCAACAACTTCATTCAGGCCTTCGAGCAGGGCTTCGGTAATACCCTGGGCAAGATCGGTATCGTGATCGTGCTCGGCTCGATCATCGCGGAGGCATTGCGGCATACTGGCGCCATCCAGGTGATCACGCGATCCATGGTTCGGGTGGTCGGCGAACGGCGCATGCCCATCGCACTCACCCTGACCGGATTCATCCTCGGGATCGCCATCTTCTCGGATGTGGCGTACGTCATCCTGAACCCCCTGGTACACTCCGCGGCGCACGCCATGGGTGTCGGGATGGGCACGATGTCCATCGGACTCGTCGGAGCGCTCCAGCTCACCCACGCCATTGTGCCGCCCACGCCGGGGCCGCTGGCCGCGGTGGCTCTGCTGGGTGCCGATATCGGCAAGACCATCATCTTCGGCACCATCGCATGTCTCGTGGGCTCGCTGGCAGGTTGGGTCTGGGGGCAGTTCGTCGCCGGCCCGCGGATCAGGACACAGCCGGCGGAAGAGTTCAAGGGCCGGAATTTCCTCGAGGCAACCCAAGGCGAACGGCTTCCATCGACCCTCAGCTCGTACGCCCCGATCGTGGTTCCGGTGCTGTTGATCAGCGCGCAGAGCGTCGCCAGGCTGGTGCTCGATGAAGGCCACGTAGTCCGCGAGATCCTGGCATATGTCGGCTGGCCCGTGGTGGCGCTGACGATCGGGCTATGGCTCGCGTATCGCAACATCAGCCGCCAAGAGCGCAAGACCGAGCACGTGAATCGGTGGGTGCGCGACGGCCTCAAGACCTCTGCCATGATCCTGGTGGTGACCGGGCTTGGCGGCTCGCTCAGCGCGATTCTCAAGGGGACGCCCGCGGTTGGCTTCGTCGCCGACGTCTTCACCTCCCACGGTCTGCCATCCATTCTGCTCCCCTTCATGATCGGCGTGATCGGCAACATGCTCACCGGGTCCACCACGGTCGGTGTGATTACCGCCGGTTCTCTCGTGGCCCCGTTGCTGGGCCCCCTCAATCTGTCGCCCGAGGCCGCCATGCTCTCGGGTGCATCGGGCTCGGTGATCATCAAGTACGTCAACTCGAGCTACTTCTGGGTCTGCACGTCGCTCAGCAAGCTCGAGGTCAAAGAGGCCCTGCTGGGCTACGGCGGCGTGACGCTCGTGGGAGGGACGGCGTCGTTCGCCGCAGTCTGGGTCATGTGGGCGCTGGGCATCGTCTGAGCAGGGGGGGAGATGCGCGATATGGGTGGTGAGCAGGCGATGAACTCACTGCAACGCGCCCTGGAAGGGGCCATCGAGGGCGAGGTCCGGTTCGACAAGATCTCGCGGGCCCTCTACTCCACAGATGCAAGCGTCTTCCAGATCTTCCCGGCCGGGGTGGTGATTCCACGGTCGGCGACCGACGTGATCAACACGCTGCGCGTCTGTCGGGAACACGGGGTGTCGATCACGGCGCGCGGCGGCGGCACATCCCAGAGCGGACAGGCGGTGGGCGCGGGAGTGCAGGTCGATTTCTCGAAATACATGCGGGGGATCTCGGAGCTCGACACGGAGGGGGCGACGGTCGTTGTCGAGCCCGGGATCGTTGTCGATGACCTGAACAGGCAGCTCGCGCCGCACGGTCTGCAGTTGCCAATCGACCTGTCCACGGCGAGCCGCGCCACCATTGGGGGCATGATTGCCAACAACTCGTCGGGCACTCGGTCGATCATCTACGGATCCACCCTGGACTACGTGCTCGAGCTCGAGGTGTTGCTGGCCGACGGCAGCGTGGTGACGATGCACCCGTTGGACGCAGCCGCGGTCGATCGGAAGTGCCAGCAGGACGACCTGGAGGGTCGGTGCTACCGAACGGTGCGCCGCCTCGCCGAAGAGCACTCCGGCGAAATCGCTCGCCGGTACCCCAAGATCCTGCGGCGGGTCGGCGGCTACAACCTGGACCGGTTCGTCCCCACGAACGGCTCCTTCGATCTCTGCAAGCTGATGGTGGGCTCGGAGGGGACCCTCGGGCTGGTACTGGCGGCCAAGCTACGGTTGGTTGGGCATCCCGGGGCCAAGGTGCTCAGCGTGGCTCAGTTTCGCGATCTGCGGGACGCGATGACGGCGACGCCGGTCATTCTGCAGCATCGGCCGTCGGCGGTGGAGCTGATGGATCGAAACCTGTTGCAGATGACGAAGGGGAAGATCGAGTTCGAACCGCTGCGCGACTTCATTGTCGGCGATCCGGGCGCCGTGCTCATCGTCGAGTTCATGGGCGAGTCGATGGAGGGACTGCCCGAGCGGATCGATCGCTTGGAGACCGATCTCGGCGACCGGGGCTTGAGCAGTCATGTCCACCGCGCGATCCCGGCCGCTGCGCAGGCTCGCATCTGGAAGCTGAGGCAGGCCGGCCTGGGGCTGGCCCTTGCGGAGACCGGCGATGACAAAGGTGTCTCGTACGTCGAGGACACGGCCGTCGCCCCCGAGCGGCTACCGGAGTACATCGACCGGTTCGTGGCGATCCTCGATGAACACCGGACCCATGCGAGCTTCTATGCCCACGCCTCGGTCGGCCTGCTCCACATTCGCCCCGCCGTCAACCTGAAGACGGTCGACGGGATCGAGAAGTTCGAGCGCATCGCCGAGCGGGTGGCGGACCTGGTGCTCGAATTCGGGGGGGCGTTGTCGGCCGAGCACGGCGACGGGCTCATCCGGTCGCCGTTCCAACGCAAGATGTTCGGACCGGTCCTGTACGACGCCTTCTGCGAGATCAAGGAGACGTTCGACGAAGCCGGTGCGTTCAACCCCGGGAAGATCGTTCGCGCGCCCCCGATCACCGAGAACCTCCGGTACGGCACGGATTACCGCACGAGTGAGCTGCAGACGATCCTCGACTTCTCGGACTTCGGCGGCATCTCACGGGCGGCGGAGCAGTGCGGCGGAGTCGGGGCATGCCGGAAGACGCTGACGGGGACGATGTGCCCGTCGTACATGGCGACGCTGGACGAGTCCGATAGCACGCGGGGGCGGGCAAACGCACTGCGGCTCGCCATCTCCGGCCAGCTGGGATCCGAAGGGCTCACGGACCCCGCGCTGTACCCGGTCCTCGAGCTGTGCCTCGAATGCAAAGCCTGCAAGTCGGAGTGCCCGACCGGCGTCGACATGGCGCGGCTGAAGAGCGAGTTCCTGCACCAGTACCACGCTCAGCATGGCGCCCCGCTACGAACTCGAGTGCTGGCCGCGGCGGAGCGGGTCGCTATCTGGGGCAGCCGATTCGCCCCTGGGTCGAACTGGATCCTCCGGAACCGACTGGCGCGGCGGTTCAACGAGATGATCCTGGGGATCGACCGCCGGCGAGAGCTGCCCGAGTTTGCGCGCACGACCTTTGCGGCCTGGTGGAGCCGGCGGGAAGCAGTCCGCCATGAACGGGGGGAGCAAGGGCAGCCACGGGTCGCCATCTTCGCCGACACGTTCACCAACTACTACGAGCCGCAGCACGGCATCGCCACGGTCCGGCTGGCGGAGAAACTCGGTGTCCAGGTGGTGGTGCCGCCGCGGGTCTGTTGCGGCCGTCCTCTGATCTCGAAGGGATTTCTCGATCGGGCTCGTCGGCAAGCTGCGGCGACCGTGCAAGCGTTGTCTCCGGTCGCTGAGGCCGGGGTGCCGATCGTCTTCTGCGAGCCTGGCTGCTACTCGGCGGTGCGCGACGACCATCCACTCCTGCTGCGCGACGAGTTGCAGGAGAAGGCCGAGTTGGTGTCCGCCGCCTGTCTGACTTTCGAGGAGTGGGCGGAGTCTACGCTGGCGTCAGCGAGCGATGCGTCCGGTGAACTGGTCCACCGCGGTCCGCGGAAGGTCTTGCTGCATGGTCACTGCCACCAGAAGGCGCTGGTCGGCAGCGATCCCGCGGCGAGGCTGTTGTCGCGGATCCCCGGATGCGAGGTCATCGATGCAGACAGCGGCTGCTGTGGGATGGCGGGCTCCTTCGGCTACGAA
>JBDGYO010000147.1:0-6400 GCA_039584015.1 Gemmatimonadota bacterium
GAGGATGAGGAGGGCCACGGCAAGAACGATGCGACGCATTGCACGCCTCCAGTTCTGCGGGACGAGTGAACCTATCCGCGGAACCGAGCACCGCAAGCGAATCGGCCTAGGGAAGGCCCTCGATCTGCCGTGCCGCCCATGCGATCAGCGCAATGACGGCCACGGCAACGCATTGGAAGACCGGAACGAGATAGAAGCTGTAGCCGCCGTGCCCGGGAGGGCCGCTATACATCGGGACGTACGCCCAACTCGCGAACGCGACGATCCCGATGGCGCCGATGAGGATCACCGTGTCCGAAAGCGTGGCGTTTCCCAGCCGGTGGCTGGTCACGGCCATCAAGGCGTAGGGGACGAGGCCGGCGAGCGTCATCGGCACCAGGCCAAACACGATGTCCAACACGCTCGCCTGAGGCAGATTGACCACCATGACCCGCGTCAGGTACACCGTGAGCACGAGGGTGCCGGCCGCGCCCAACGCCAGCAGCACGGCCGTTGTGAGAACCAGCTTGTTCACGCTCATCATGGCTGCCCAAGTATAGCCGATTCGCTACCTTGTGCGGCAGCCGCCGCAAGGGCCTTGGCGCACCGATCACACGAGGGGCGGGGCGGATGACCAGGCTGATCCACTACGAGTACCACCGGCCCGGGAAGCCGGTCCAGACCTACGAGGAATGGCTGGTGCTGGACCGGCCCGACGCTAAGGTTCTGCTCCAGGAATACACCGGCCCCGACCTCGATGTGGCCGGCTCCACCATGCTGGAGCACGGCGCGCCAGCCGTATGGTACGTCTTCCCGCAAAAGTGGCATGACATCGCGCGGTTCCACTTGCGTGACGGAACTCTCACGGGCTTCTACACAAATCTCTGCATGCCAGTGGAGATCAATGCGGATCGCTGGGTGGGCCGGGACCTCTTTCTGGACCTGTGGCAGCCGGTGGGTGACGAGGCCCGCTGGCTCGATGAAGATGAGCTCGTGGCCGCCGTCAAGTCGGGACTCCTCGACGCCTCCACCAACAAGCGGATCCACAACGAGCGCTCCCTGATAGACCTCCAGGCCTCGCGGTCTGATTGGCCCCCACCCATCGTCCGGGATCTGAGCCTGGAGCAGGCGCGCGCCCTGAAAGAGCCATTGTGACGCGCCGTCTTTCAGATTCGGCCCGTCCGTTCCATCTTCGGAGCAGCAAGACCCTCACCATCTCAGGGGTACGCTGATGTCCGTTCGCCGCCGGTTCCTCGATGTCACCGGCCTGCAGCCGATGGCGCACCGACCCCCGCTCTCTCCGCGGTTTCTGTTCTACTCCGCAGCCGCGTACCTGATGCCGGTGGTCGTTCAGGTGATCCTCCCCGACGATCCGGGGCTCACCAACGAGCTGGTGTGGCTCGTCACCCTCGCTCCAGCGTTCTTCCTCTCGCTCCACTACGGCCTCAAGGGCGCCTTTGCGGCACTCGTCCTGGGCACCGCCCTGTTCGTGGTCGTGCAGCTGGTCGTCGCGGTGAACTTCACGCCGGACGACTGGCGCATTACGGTGCCGATCTACATCGCGTACGGGACCCTGGCCATCAGCGTCGGCTGGCTATCAGAGCTGCTGCACGGGTTTTACCAGCGCACCCTCACGAACGAGCGGATGGCCGCCATCGGGCAGTTCGCCGTCACGGTGCGGCACGAGATCAACAACGCGCTGACCGCAATCGTGACGGAGGCACAGATCCTGGCGGAGAGCGAGCCCGACCTGACAGAGGAGCAGGAGCTGTCTGCCAACAACATCCACAGAGCGGCCATGCGGGTGGCCGCGAGCGTTCGCAAGATCACCAATCTCTCCGACGCGCCGGTGACGTCCTACGCACACGGCTTGAAGATGGTGGACCTCGACGCGGCCACCGAGAAGCCGGAGGAGCCCGCTAAGAAGAAGCCGGACGCGTAGGCGTCCGGCTGATTGCTGGGGAAGCGAGCTCCGCGCGCCGCACCTGCTAGCGAATCACCACGTGCAGAACGAGGTAGGCAATCCCGCCGATGCCGGCCGACACCGGGATCGTCAGGACCCACGCCCAGATGATCCGTCCCGCGAGTCCCCATCGCACCGCCGAGATCCGCTGAGCCGACCCGACCCCCACGATCGCTCCGGTGATCACGTGGGTCGTGCTCACCGGAATGCCCATGCCCGAGGCCAGGAAGACCGAGATCGCGCCGCCAGTTTCCGCGCAGAATCCGTGTACCGGTTTGAGCTTGGTGAGGCGAGAACCCATCGTCTTGACGATGCGCCACCCGCCCGCTGCCGTCCCGGCGGCAATTGCCGCATGCGCCGAGAGGATCACCCAGGTAGGGATGTGCGTCGCGTCGGTCAGGTGAAAAGCCTGGATCGGGAATTCGCGAAACAGGTGCTGTGACGACACCAGCAGGCCTACAATGATCCCCATCGTCTTCTGAGCATCGTTCGTGCCGTGGCTCAAGCTGTAGGCGGCCGCTGAGGCAAGCTGCATCCGGCGAAAGTACTTGTCCACCGAGCGCGGCCTTGCGCGCCGAAACGTCCATGCCGTAGCAACCATCAGCACGAGACCGAGGACCATGCCGAGCAGCGGCGCCACGAATATGAAGAGGAGCGGCTTCACCCATCCGCCCAGGATCAACGCGTCGACTCCCGCCTTCGCCACCGCCGCTCCACCGTAGCCGCCGATCAGGGCGTGAGACGAACTCGACGGGATTCCGTAGTACCAAGTGATGAGATCCCACACGATCGCTCCGACGAGCCCGCCCAGGATCACCACCGGATCCACGATCGAGATGTCGATGAGGCCGCTGCCAACCGTCTTGGCGACGGCGGTCCCGAAACCGAATGCGGCTACGAAGTTGAAGAAGGCCGCCCACCCGACGGCCACCGATGGAGGGAGGACCCGCGTGGAGACGATCGTCGCGATGCTGTTTGCGCTGTCGTGGAATCCGTTGATGAAGTCGAAGATGAGGGCGACCCCAACGATCGCCAGGACAAACCAGATCGACTCGACCATCAAGCGTTCTTGAGGACGATGGACTCGAGATCGTTGGCCACGTCCTCACAATCATCGATCGTCCGCTCGAGGTTGTCGTACATCTCCTTCCACTTGATGATGGCAACCGGGTCCGTCTCACGCTCGAACAGTCGGCCGAGCATCGTGTGGTAGACTGCGTCTCCTTCTTCCTCGAGCCGTTTCGCCTCGATGCAGTGCTGGATCACGTCGTCCTTGCCCCGCAGCTTCTCGACGGCCTTCGCCGTTTCGGCTGTGATCTGCACGATCACCTCGCACAGCTCCGCGATTCCCTCTGGCGTCGCGCCCAACCGGAATATCTGGGCGCGGCGTGCCGTGCTGTCGATGCGATCGACGACGTCGTCCAGGTCGGAGGCGAGGAGGTGAATGTCCTCGCGGTCGATTGGAGTGATGAACGTGCGGTCGAGTCGGCGTACCACCTCGTGAGTGAGCTCATCCGCCTCGTGCTCAAGCCGCTTGATCGCATCGACGTGGTACTCTCTCCGATCCTCCGGCCCGGTGAACAGCTCAAGGATGTGCTTGGCAGCCTCGTGCGATCGCGTCGCCACCTCGACGAACAGGTCAAAGAACTCTTCCTGGCGAGGTAGAAGCCGCATCATCCTTCGCCACCCTCCATCATTCTCTCGTCGTAGTAGTCCAACTTGTGAAGCGGCATCACCACGCTCGACAGAATATTGATCGCGTGGGCACCGATGCGCTTGTAGAAGCGGGTTCCAAGCACCAGCGCCGTCGCAGCCCGCGCGTCGTAGGAGCTGCCCGCAATGCGCTGAACCAGGGCATCGCAGCGGTGGGTGAGGTCCCGCCCTTCCCGAATCAGCTCGACCGCCCGCTCCCGGTCCGAGTTGGCGAACACATCGGCCGTAACCGCGAAAGCCCCCTCAACGCCCGAGCGGATCTCACCAAGCTCTGCGACGATCTCGTCGTCCGGCAGGGCACCCGGGTGAAGCTCCACCACCTCGGAGAGGTTCTTGGCGTAGTCGCCGATGCGCTCGACGTCCTTGACCAGGCTCATGAGCAGCAGGCAATACGGCAGGGAGGCGGTATTGCCGCCCACCGACAGGTGGGCGATCACCTGCTTGCGGATGGACCGCTCGAGCTTGTTGACCTTCACGTCCCACTTGTAGATCTGGGTTCGCTCGTCAGGGCTCGCTGCCTGCCCAAAGTAGATCCTACCGGCCTGAATCGTCTGCTCGTACGTCAGCTTGAGCATCTGGGCGAAGTCCTCGCCCATTGCCTCGAGGGGCTGACCGGAGCGGAAGATGCTGAGCAATTCTCGAAGCATAGGCTGCCTCCGCAGCTACCCTAGGAGCTTGTTCAGGACGATCAGCAGGGTCGGCAGACCGTAGAACAAGATCACGACGTAGAAAAACGCCCACCGACGGGACTCCACCGCAACGTCGGCGAGCCGTGTAGCAGCCCTGAGGGGGAGGTTCCGGATCCTCTCTACCGGGTAAATCAACAGCGTGGCGCTCAAGTTGAACAGCAGGTGCACCAGCGCGATGACGATACCGGCCTGCGCATTGGCACCGGTCACGGCCAGGGCGGCCAGCAACGCCGTGATCGTCGTACCGATGTTCGCACCGATCGTGATCGGGAACGCCTGCGCGAGCGTGATCAGTCCTGCCCCGGCCAGCGGCACGAGCAGCGAGGTCGTGATCGAGCTCGACTGCACCATCACGGTCACCAAGACGCCCACCAGGATCGCGAACAGCGGCGCCTTGTGCAGGCCGCGAGTCACGATGACCTCCACGCGCGAGTGCATCACCTGGCGCATCACCCGGACGAGCAGCATGAGGGCGATGTAGATGAGAACGCCGGAGAGCGCGATCAGGATGATCGCCTGGAGCCGCTCCGAGTCCGTGATCGCGTGCACCACGGCCTTGATCGGCTTGAGCGCTGCCTTGAGCGTTTCCTTAATAGGGCTGTCGTACTTCACGCCGCCGAAGCCGGTCACCAGTGACGCCAGGCTCGTGGCGGCCGTCTGCAGATAGCCCGTCGCCATCTCCAGCGGTATCAGGACTACCACCGCCATGTAGTTGAAGAAGTCGTGGCACGTGGCCACCGAGAACGCGCGATGAAACTCCTCCCTGCGCCCCATGTACGCGAGCGACACCAGCGAGTTCGTCACCGTGGTCCCGATGTTCGCGCCCATGACCATCGGTACGGCGTTGGCGATGGGCAGCGGGTTCTCCGGCGCGGCCACGAGCGCGACGATGAGCGACGTCGTGACCGAGGAGCTCTGCACCAGCGTGGTCGCCAGGATGCCGACGATGAGTCCCATGAAGGGATTCTCCGTCGCCGCGAAGAACGCCTCCAGCGCGTCCCGCCCCAATGACTTGAACCCGTCCCCCAGGCCGTTGACGCCGAGCAGGAACACGAATAGCAGCACCAGAACGGCGACGATACGCGCCAATGGATGGGAAACGACGGCGGGCGGGATCTTCGAGAGTGGCGGTACGGTGGGACTCAAGTGCGCACTCGACCTTGGGGGTTCGAGATTTGGACCCGCCTGCCAGCAAACCGCGTGGGAATGTCACGAATGTGTTACGGCGGGGCAAGGGGGGAGGAAGTCCCCTCTTGCACCGGCATATTTTCGGTGTATATTCGGTATCCCTATGGCCGAACAAACACCGAAGATCGTCCAGCGTCATCCTCGGCAAACCATTGTTTTCCAAGGGCTTACGGTACCAGCACAAGCCGCTCCATGCCCCGAGTGTGAGATGCCTCTCGTCCACGCCTCGGGATGCGAGTTCTGCCCCGCCTGTGGCTGGGGGAGGTGTGGGTGAGCCGCCCCATACCACCCCGCCACCTCGTGCAGCGGGAAGGGGGAAGCGGGAAGCGTACGAGCCCTCACCCATCTAGGGACTCCTCGGGACAGACCGAGGGAGGAAGTGTCGTACCGTTCCCCGTTCCCCCTTTCCCGTCCCCCGAAGAGAGGAACTCCTTCCAACTCCTGGGAGACCGAAAGCGCGGCACCAAGTTCGTCGAGCTCCCGCCCAAGTCGGTCATCAACTCACCCGAATCCACTCGCATGGGGTTCTGGTCCCTCAATCCTTACGTCGGCTGTGAGTTCGGGTGCACCTACTGCTACGCCCGCTACGCACACCGCTACGTGGTGGAGCGGGCGCACGAGGGCGGCCGCATCACCGACGTGGAGTTCGCCGACCTGCAGCACCCACGCGGGTTGGAGCCGTTCGAGCACCGCATTTTCGTCAAGTCGCGCAGCGCGGTGCTCTCCGCGCTCGACCGCGATCTCAACCGCGTCAGGCGGCGCACCACTCTGGACGGCCCCCAGAGCATCGTCATCGGCAGCGGCACCGATCCCTACCAACCGGCAGAGCGTCAGTACCAGGTGACCCGCACGGTCCTCGCCCGCTTGC
>JBDGYO010000546.1:0-2269 GCA_039584015.1 Gemmatimonadota bacterium
CTGGGTGAGCTTCTCGCCCCCCGCCTCGGTGACGGCGAGCGCGATGCCGAAGTCGGCCACCACCGCGTGCCCGCCCGACAGCATGACGTTCGCCGGCTTGATGTCGCGGTGCACCAGGCCGTAGGCGTGCGCGTGGCCCAGCGCCTCGGCGACCTCCCGCGTGATGCGCACCGCGTCGGGAATCGGCAGTTGCTTCTCGCGCGCGATCATGTCGCCCAGCGTCTCCCCCTCCACGAATGGCATCACGTAGAAGAGGAAGCCCTCTGCCTCGCCCGAGTCGTACAGCGGCAGGATGTGCGGGTGGCTCAGCTTGGCGGTGACCTGGATTTCCCTGAGGAACCGCTCGTGGCCCAGCGACGCAGCGAGTTCAGGCAGCAACACCTTCACCGCCACCAGGCGGTCGTGCTTCAGATCGCGCGCCAGGTACACCGTGGCCATGCCACCGGCACCGAGCTCGTGCTGAATCTCGTAACTATCTGCCAGCGCGGCGGTTAGCCGGTCAATCAGCTCGGACACTAGGGCGCTTCTCCTCGGGGATAACCCGCTATATATAGGAAGCCGCAAAGGGGTGGGCTAGGGGGGTCCCGGGTCGAAGACCTCGGTCCTTCCCCGGCGGTCACGCCCGCGGCGGGAGGGTCGCGAGGAGCGCGCCTCCCGGCCTCAACCTGGCTTCATAGGGTCTTTAACCACCAAAGACGACTATTTCAGTACCGATTTACCGCTGAGGAGTGAGGCAGTTCCGTGGGGAAGACGACCGTACTCGTAGGCAATCCCAATGTCGGGAAGAGTGTTCTGTTCAAGAACCTCACCCGCCGCTACGTCACGGTCTCCAACTACCCCGGGACCACGGTCGAGGTGGTACGGGCCAAAGCCGCCTTCGACGGGCGCGAGATCGAGGTCGTGGACACGCCGGGGGTCAACGATCTGGCGCCGCGCAGCGATGAAGCCCGAGTCACCCGTAAGCTGCTCGATGAGACTGCGGGCGCGACCATCGTGCAGGTGGCGGACGCCAAGAACCTCAGGCGGGCCCTGCTGCTCACGCTCCAGTTGGCCGAGCTCGAGCAGCCTACCGTGCTGGTCCTCAACATGTACGACGAGTTGGAAGAGCGAGGGCGCCAGATCGACACGGCGCGCCTGAGCGAGATCCTGGGCATCCCCGTGGTGGTGACGGTCGCCCCACAGAACCAGGGGACCCAGGAGCTCATCGATGCCCTGCCGCACGCCGCCGTCCCACGGGTGCCGGCGGAGGTGCTGGCGCCTACCGGCGACGACTACGGCCACAACCGCGTCCTGCTCGCCCACGCCAACGAGATCCTGGGACAGACCTACTCCGTGGCGCGGCCGCCGCACCCTTCGGTTCGAGTGCGTCTCGGCCTCATGGCGATGCATCCGGTGAAGGGCATCGGCGTGCTCGCCGCCATCCTGTTTACGGTCTTCTGGTTCGTGGGCCTGTTCGGTGCCGGGACGCTGGTCGACCTGCTCGAGGTCGGGGTGTTCGAGCAGCGCCTCAATCCGCTGGTGATCGGCGCGACCGATGCGGTGTTGCCGTTCCCCCACGCGCACGACACGGAGGTGTTGACCTACTCGTTCGGCATCCCGGCTCGACACCGCTGCGGGCCTGAGCGCGTGGCAACAGGTGTTGCGCTTCGTGCACGACTTCCTGGTCGGCCCCTACGGGGCGATCACGATGGCGCTGGCGTACGCGTTTGCCATCGTGCTGCCCATTGTCACGGCCTTCTTCCTGGTGTTCAGCATCCTGGAAGACTCGGGCTACTTCCCGCGCATGGCGATCATGGTGAACCGCGTGTTCCGCGTGATGGGCCTCAACGGGAAGGCCGTCCTGCCTATGATCCTGGGGCTCGGCTGTGATACCATGGCGACGATGACGACGCGCATCCTGGAGACCCGCAAGGAGCGCATCGTCACGACCATGCTGCTGGCGCTGGCCGTGCCCTGCTCGGCGCAGCTCGGTGTGTTGCTCGCGCTCATGGCGAGTCTCTCGCCGGCGGGTGCGCTCGTGTGGTTGGGTCTGGTGATTGGCGTGATCTTCCTCGTGGGATGGCTCACCGCCCGCGTGATCGGGGGTGAGGGCAGTGACTTCATTCTCGAGATCCCGCCGATGCGCCGGCCGCAGCTCTCCAACGTGCTGGTGAAAACGGCGAGCCGGCTCGACTGGTACCTGCGGGAGGTCATCCCGCTGTTCGTGCTGGGCACGGCGATCCTCTTCCTGCTCGACAAGCTCAGCCTGCTGGATGGCATCGCTCAGGCA
>JBDGYO010000148.1:0-8661 GCA_039584015.1 Gemmatimonadota bacterium
ATCTCGGGGGTCGACCACAAGCCCCAGCCCCCGGCAGGCTCGTTCAAGACGCTGTCACACGAACGGTTCCTTGCGGAGGCGCGCCTGCTCGCCATGGAGAGCCTGCAGACCGCCTATCTGTGCGAGGTGGTGGACCCCCAGCTGACCGACGCCCAGAAGGCGGTGCTGCGGTACTTCTACGTGATCGGCCTGATGGAGGATCAGATCGCCAAGCAGATGGGGATGACGGTCGATGCGGTGGGGCAGCTGCGGCGCCGCGGGTTGGGAACCGCGCGCAAGGTGGCGGTGGGGTAGCGCTCAGCCGTCGTCAACCACCTCGCGCGCAACCGCGTACAACAGGCCGGTGCCAACCTCCGGATACGAGGTCCAAGCCAACCGCGTGTAAGCGCCATCCTTGCAGAGAAAGCGGTTCTCGAAGCGAAGGGTCTCGGCACCCGACTCGAGCTTCTTGACCTCGGCAACGGTGTCCGTACGGTCCTCGGGGTGGATGAGGTCCACGAACGGTGTTCCCAGCAGCTCCTCGGCCGTGTAGCCCAACACCCGCTCGAATGCAGGGTTCACCCGCTTGAAGAACCCGTCGACCCCCGCGATGCAGAGCATGTCCAGCGCATAATTGAAGAAGCGCTCCACGTCGTACAGCTCGTACTCCCCGGAGATCGCCGCCGTCAGGCTCACCCCACAGGCGTGGCAGTAGGGCGCGTCGGGAACGAGCTTCGTGTTGCAGCGTGGACAGTACTCCAAGATCGTGCTCCAGGTTGGACAGGCATCTTGTCTGCCGTCCCAGAATCTTGGCGACTGCGTCCTAATAAGACAACAGGGCCCCACCCACGCACTCTACGCCGGGCTGGGTGCGGCGGCGCGCCGGGTCCCACCCACCGAGGTGATGAACGCGAAGAAGTACATCGCAAGTGCCAGGATGTACAGCGACCGGAACCCGAAGTACATCGAATTGTACTCGAGGAACCCCCCCAGCATCGCCCCAAACAGGTTGGACGACAGCGCGACCGCGACCGAGCGGGACCGCCTGAGCTCGGTGGAGAATGCGAACCCCGAGAAGAATAGCGGCAGCGTGAGCAGCGCCGTCAGGAACAGCCGCGCGACCCACGCGGGCACGGCGCTCAAATCGGCCGTCGCCAGGAACATCCCGGCCAGCAGGGAGATTCCCAGCAGGCCGTATACCACCGTCGGATGCGGCGCTCCGAACCGGAGGACCACGAGGTTCGCCAGGAAGGCCATGATGAGGATCGCGGCGATCACTGCCCCGACGACGACCCAGGTGCTGCCGTAGACAAGCGCGAGCTCCGTGATCCCCTTGGTCTCGACCAGCATGAATCCGGCGCCGAGGAAGAAACACGGGGCGGACCACGACCCCCGCGCCCCGGGCGTCAACTCACGGATCATCAACAGCGACACCAGGAGCAGCACGGCGATCATGGCCACGTACGTGCTCGGGTACTTCCGCTGCGGCATGTAGAAGAAGGGCCAGTCGTCGGTGGAGACGTTGGCCTGCAGGGTGTCCTGGGCGAACAGCGTACTCTGCTGGATGTAATCCCCGGCCACCGGCGTGACCGGGCCACTCATGGACTCCCCGACCACGAACGTGTAACCCTTGTCATAGCGCGTGCGGAACATCCTCGGGGGCTGGCCGTCGAACGCTTCCTCAAGCATCAGGTAGAGTTTTCGGCCGAGTTCGGCGCTCACGACGGCGAAGGTGAGACAGATCAGCCCACCCTCTCGCAGCCTGGCTCGCGCTTCCCGGAAGGCCTCCACCGTGTAGACGTAGCTGTCCAGACGCACACCTGCCCGCCCGGAGAGCAGCGTGTGGGAATCGAGCAGTCCGTACACGATGAGGTCGTAGGTCTCATCGGTGCGCCGGACGAACTGGCGGGCGTCCCCGACGATCACGTTCACGTTGGGTGCGGCGTACGGCTCCTCTGGATGTAGCAGCTCACCGAACCGAACGATGGCGGGGTCGATCTCCACCGCATCGATCTCACCGGCGCCGAACCGCACGGCCGCGGCGACATCGTTGCCGGAACCACTCCCCAACACGAGCACCCGCTCGGGGGCCGGTTTGAATTGGTACGGCAGGGCATAGTGGCTGATCCAGCCGCTGGCCATCGCTCCGGGCGCGGAATCGGCGCTCAGGTCCAGCACCCTCTGGTAGTACACGTTGTTGACCCGCACCTCGGGCGGCAGCCTGCCTTTGACGATCAAGGTCAGCACCTGGTACGGCGAGAACACATCGTGCTCATTCGGCCGGAACGAGACGCCGAGGAGCGCAACGGCCAGGACTCCCGCCACGACCGACGGCAGGAGCGTGTTGACGCGCCGGGCGAGGAACGGCAGCAGCAACAGAACGGTGAACAGGAACCAGACGGCGGGTGGTGTCCACAGATAGGCCAGCACGTTGAAGAGCAGGATTCCGAGCAGGCTCCCGCCCAGGTTCCAGCCGTAAGCCACGAGCTTCTCCTGCCGCAGCATGAGCCGCGAGGCGAGGTGCCCCAGTGGGACGAAGCAGATGGCATTGAACGCAAACACGGCGGTCAGGAAGCCGTACACCGCCAGCACGTGGCTCACCGTGCGCACCGGGTTGATGCCGAGTGAAATCCGCTCCGCCACCGGAGTCTGGAGCGCTACGGCCACTGCCTGATCTCGCAGCAGGAACAAGAGGACGGCCTGCAATCCCAGGATCGGCAGCATGAGCGGCGTGCTCAGCGGCCGCTTCGGGCCGAGAGTGTACCCTATCCCGAGTCCGAGGAAGCACGAGAGCAGGCTGACGTTCTTGAAATACGCGAAGAGCTGGAAGTACGATGCGTGCAGCCGGATGACCATGAGCTCCGCGAACAGCCCCAGCCCCGCGGCAAGGGCGATCCACAGCCCGAGGCGCGACACGGGAATGGCATCCATGCTCTCGGTGTGCTCGTCCAGCACCGAGCCGAGCCACGGCCACCAGCGACTGCGAGCGTGCCACAGCCACACCCCGAGGAGGGCGAGGAGAACGGGGCTGCAGACGAGCAGCAGATCCGCCAACGAGTCGAGCGGCTGCCCCCAGTAGGAGCCGACCGCGAACAGCGTCCACCCCACCAGAGGTGGCGCCACCGCCACCCAGAGCCACCTCCGGCCTCCATGGTTGCCTTCCGGCAGCTGAGTCACGCTCGGTCTCCTCTCACCCCTCTAGGCCGGGCTCGCCTGCTTGCGGGCGGCGTCCGGCTCGATTCCGGTCCGGTGCGAGCCGACTATATGGCCCGGGCGTGCTCCACGGACTATGTCGCAGGTCACACTAGCAGCAGGGCCCCCGAAAAGTCCGAGGGCCCTCTGATCAGACCACTAGCCGCGACGCAAGGCAGCTGAATCAGTGGCGCCGGACGGCCCGGCGCCGATGCCGCCGATGCACTCCCGCCCTGGATGTGGGAGAGAGTGGTCGTCCGATGGGGTCGACGAACATCGCCACCGGTCCGCCCACCTCCGGCAGAGTCCCTTCGAGCAACCGCACCCCGAAGATCATGTCCTCACCGCTCACGACGGGTTGCTCGGCCAGCTCCACGATCGCCTCAGCCACCTCGCCGTCCGCGCCAAACACGGAGACGGCGGCGTTGGGTGGGTTGCTGGCGAAGGTATTCTCACCTTCGGACACCAGCGCCAGCCACACCTCTCGCGTCATGTGCCCTGCCGTTCGCACCGGCCGATCGCAGAAGAAGATGATGTTCGGGCCCGCCCCCTTGAGCGTCAGGTTGCTGCCGTCGAACGCCATTCCCGCGGACTGCTGCACGAACAGCATCTCGCACGCTTCGTCGGCTGCGTCGTCCGCGGCCGAGTCGGCATCGGGTGGCGCACAGCCCGGTACCGCCAGGGCTCCGATCAGAACCGCGCTCGCCAGGAAAGACTTCATCGGTCGTACCTCCATGGCTGGATCGAACCGTCCGGAGCTCCAAGCGATCTCGTGCTGGCTCGCACAATCTGGCACCAGGGGAAGGGTCCCGCCAACTTGGTGGGTTCCGTCACCGCAGTGCGACACATCCATGAGTAGCGTCTTCCGGAACACCACGCCGGTGGGTTCCGCGCCCACCTGTGACCGAGGTCACAAGAAACCGCGACGAAGGAGGAAGGGATGCTACGGGCCACTCTACGTGCTGCGATTGCCAGCGGCTGCGCCCTCATCGTGTGCGCCGGACTTTTTGTCGCTCCGGCACACGCACAGACCGACTATGAGAGCCAGGTGCGTTTCCAGCTCGACCTCGTGAAGACGTTCGCCGAGAGTACCGGCTGGGAGCAGACGCACGACTTCGAGATCGGATCGCTCGAGGAGGGCGAGAGCGACGCTTTCACGGGTACGTTCCGCGATGGCTGGGAGTACCGGATCGTCTCCTTCTGTGATAACGACTGCTCAGACGTCGATCTGTATCTGCGAGACGATGACGGTGACGAAATCGACTCCGATGTCAGCACGAACGACGTACCCATCATCGTGTGCCGGCCGGGCCGAACCGGGGATTACACCGTCCAACTGACCATGTACGAGTGCTCCGTTGAGCCCTGCTATTTCGGCATCGGCGTCTTCGGCCGGCGGCGCTAACGCGCCTCCCCGCAAGCCAGCAAGGGCCCCGACGACCGCTGAGTTGCTGGGGCCCTACTGCTCTGGTCCCGGATAGTAGGCTGTTCCGTAGCGCATCATCACGCTGCTCGCCGCACCGTCACTTCCGATCGTGACGATGTAGAGCCGGTCGTACTCGCCCGGCTCATCGATCGCCAAACTGGGTTCACCTCCCAGCAACTCGACCACCTGCGGGGTCGTATTGCTGTGGCCCACCACCAGATGTCTGCCTCCTGTTCTGCGCAGTTTCTCGACGAGAGTGGGTAGATCTCGAGGGTCGTACAGTCCTACTTCCAGTCCATGCTCGGTGGCGGTGGGTGCAGCCGTATTCCTCGTCCGAATGAAGTCGGAGCTATGTACGTACTCGATCTCCGCGCTGCGTAGCGTTGTGGCGAGTGTCGCAGCCCGCTCGAGTCCAGCGGCGGACAGCTCCGCATCTCGGCTGAGATCAGCCTTCTCGCCATGCCGCACCAGGAACACCACCAGAGGCTGTTGTTCCGACGCAAAAGAAACCGTATCTGCCTTCGATGAACAGCCGATCAGCGTGATCGTCAGGAGTACGGTGGCAATCGCGGGCAACGTCAGTCTTCTCACGGTCTCGTCTCCTCTTCCAAGAAGGCGGTCTTCCAGCGTGGGGAGGAAGCTTCCTTCGACCCGCTGCAGGCCTGCCCGGCAACGCGTAACTCAATGTACGACAATCAGCTAGACCGCAGGCGCGTCAATTCTGGTGCGCCAACCTGCTCATCAGCGAGGCGTGCGCGGGTTAGACGGCCCGCCTACTGATACCGGATCGCGTAGTAGATGACATAGATCCATGACAGGATGCCGTGGATGATTGCCCAGATGATCGACTTGTTTGCGCTCCAGGAGATGACCATGGCAAGAGCGGTGCCGAATCCGATGCCGACCTTAGCGGCGTCCTTTGAGTGAGCCATCCTCTCCTCCGTCATGTGGTTCTCCGTTGCGGATCCCTTCAACGATACCTGGCTCCTGCTCTCGGTTACGACTTCGGAACCGCTCGCTGGGTTGCCTCGAAGAAGGGTGAACGGCGCAGTCGTACACCGCGCTGCACGCTTGCCATGTCAAAGGTGGCGGTCATTGTCGCTCCGTGGCTGGGGAGGTGACGGCCGGGGACCCTCGTCCCTCAGTCGTCCTTCTTGACGTCGCGCCCGACGATGATCGAGATGTTGTCACTGCCACCCCCATCGAGGGCGTCCTGCAGGAGGGCTTCGCAGACCTGCTTGGCCGAGGTCATGGCGGCGAGGCGTTCGGCGATGCGCTCGTCTGGCACGTGCTTGGTGAGGCCGTCGCTGCACAGCAGGTAGGCCGTGTTCCAGTCCTGGTCCATCTGCGTCACCACTGGCGCCGTCTGCTCGCCGCCGATCGAGCTCGACAGCACATTGGCCCACCGGGTCTCGAAGGCGGTCGAGTGGTGCAGCACGCCCTCATCTACCAGGTCCTGCGCCATGGTCTGGTCGCGCGACAGGCGCAACAGCTCCCCATTCGCGAACTGATAGAACCGGGAATCGCCGATCTGAAGCAGGTAGGCGCGGGGCCAAACCGCCAGCCACAGGGTCAGAGTCGTCGCCATGCCGCGCAGCTCTGGATCACCCTCCGCTTCGGCCACGACCCGGGCGTGTCCCTTCCAGGCCGCGTCCTGCAGCGCGTCGAGGAACGTCTGGTCGTCGGTCGCGTCGAGCGTGTGGTAGCACCGCATGCTGAGCGCGACGTATTCGGTGACGGCATGCAGGGCCAGGCGCGCCGCCGCCCGTCGCCGTTCGGCAGGCTCGTCTGGTAGATGCGCACCCGCTTTTCCAACTGGCAGATGAGAAAGTGGTCTTGATTGACCTTGCGCACGTTGCCCACGTGCGTCACGCCGTAAACGTCCACCTCGTCGTCGCGGGGCTTGCGGTGGGCGGTGATCTCGCCGCTCGGTCTGGTCGTCGGCATTGGTGATCTCCCGGGAGGGTGCCGTCGGCAAACATGTGACCCAGGATGGCGCCTGGCTAGACGGGACGCTTCTGGCCGTCTCCGCAGACCACCTGTAGCTTAGAGCTTCTCCAGTCGAGGCCGCGCCGTTCATGAAAGCCATCCCGCCGACCTTGAGAAAGGGTATGTCATGAAGAGACGTTACCCCGTTTTGGCAGTGTTACTTGTGCTCGCGATCGGCGGGTGCGCTCCGCAGATGGATACCGAGACCGACGACGCACGCATTGCCAAGGCTCTCAGTGCCGGTCCCGAGGCTCTTACCGCGCAAGCCACCGTGCAGGAATGGGGAGGGGCGGTTCTCCGTCCGGGGACCAACGGCTACACCTGTTTTCCCGACATGGGCGCCGAGGGAAAACAGATGTGCCTGAACGAGCCATGGGTGCAGTTTCTCGAGGCTCTTGTTGAGGGAGCACCGCCGCCAGCCGTCACGACCGTGGCGGTGGGGTACTGGCTCCAGGGGGAGTATGCACTCAGTAACGAAGGCCCCGAGGCTGAAGGTGGAGTGATGTTTGACGGGTCACCGCATATCGCTCTTCTGGTTCCGGAGGAGATGCGTGCGGCGTTGCCTACGACGCCGTCGAGCGGCGCGCCGTGGGTGATGTGGAAGGACACGCCCTACGCTCATGTGATGGTGCTCGTTCCACGGGGAACCCGTTGACGTACCGGGCTCCCCGGCCCCGCAGCCGCCGAACTCGACCGGAGCGAAGCAACGGCGAGCACGCACGGCGAAGTCGTGCGAAGGACGAGCGCGTTGATACACGTCGGGCCCGGCATTTCCGAGGAACACCGGGCCCGCCAAGGTAGCGGGGTCTTATCGTTCTTCTCCCATATGAGGTTTGATGATGGTCTTCATGGATCCGGAGCCTTCAAGCATCAGCTGGAAGCCCTCGGCGGTTTTCTCCAGCGGCAGCCGGTGGGTTATCGAGGGAAATAGCTTCCTTGAAATCCGGCGGTCCGGCATAGTAGGAAGTGAGTACCGTGATTTCCCTGGTCCAGAAATCATTGATCGGGATGGTTACTTCCTTGTCTGGCTCCGGAACCGAGAAGAAGACGATGGTCCCCCCTTTATCCACGGACGCCCAGGCCTGCTCGATGGCGGGGAGGGCTGAAGCGGTGATCATCACCACATCGGCCTTGCGTCCCGTCAATTCCACCAGTCTTTCCGGCACATTTTCGGAAGCGTCTAGGAGGTAGTCCGCCCCCGATTGCCGGGCAAATCCCAGTTTGTAAGGGTTGATGTCCGTAACGGTCACTGTACAGCCCAGACGTTTGGCTTCCTTGACATGGAGCACACCTGACACCCCGCTGCCCAGCACCAGCACATTCTGATGAGGCTGGACCCCTGCCAGCCGCCTGGCTCTGATCACACAGGAGAGGGGCTCGGTGAGGGTGGCTTCTTCATAGTCCAGGTTGTCCGGGAGCTTATAGGTCCCTTTATCGACCAGGTCTACCGGGACGAGAATGTACTCGGCATACCCCCCGGGCAGACGGTCCTTGATCTCCGTGCACTGGGGATAGTGCCCATTTCGGCAGTAATGGCATTCCATGCAGGGGACCTTGGGAGCGGTGAGAACACGGTCCCCCGGTTTGAAGTTGTTCACACCAGGACCGCATTGAATCACTTCCGCTGCCACCTCGTGACCCTGCACAAGGGGGGCTCGTGGCAGCCGGTACCACTCCACGATATCACTGCCGCAGATACCGCAGGCATGGACCTTCACCAGCATTTCACCATTGGAGGGCTCTGGGGTAGGGATTTCCTCCAGGCGCATATCCTGGTTGTTATACCACATGGAAACCTTCATTCGGCCAACTCTGTCTGTCGGTAATCCCGCTCTAATCTGCCTTCAGGTCGCTGTACAGCTGGAAGGCCTTGCCGGGAGTCTCCCTGTCATGGACCACGGCCCGGACTGCCTGGATCATGGCAGTGGGGTCATCGGCCTGGAACACATTCCGTCCCATGTCCACCCCGAAGGCGCCCTGGTCAATCGCCTTCCAGGCAATCGTGAGAGCATCCTTCTCCGGGACCTTCTTCCCTCCGGCGATAACGATCGGCACCGGGCAGGTCGCAGTCACTT
>JBDGYO010000547.1:0-2025 GCA_039584015.1 Gemmatimonadota bacterium
AGCGTCTCCATGGCAGCCGACATGATATTCGGCATCGGCAGCGTGACGAAGACCCTCACGGCCACTCTGACCATGAAGCTCGCGGAGGAGGGTCTGTTGTCCCTGGCCGATCCAGTCGAGAAGTGGCTTCCGGAGTTCCCCAACATCGACGGGAGGATCACCGTTAAGCAGCTCCTGAACCACACCAGCGGCGTGGCCGGTTTCTTCAACACCGAGAGGATCTGGACCGATTTCCCCAAGGACAAGGGCCGACAGTGGACCCCCGAGGAGGTGCTGACCTACGTTGGAGAGCCCTACTTCCCCCCGGGGGAGAGCCAGCATTACGTGAACACCAACTACCTACTGCTAGGGATGATTATCAAAGAGGCCACCGGCTCCTTCGTGTCTGAAACCTACCGGCGGTATCTGTGGGAGCCACTGGGGCTCCGGAATATGTACCTCGGCTCTGAGGACGAGCTCCCGGAAAACCTCGCCCATGCGTTCTCGGACATCTACACCAAGTCCTTCGGCGTTGGGAACCCCGGCGTGATAGAAGATGTTTCCGCGTACCCGCGCACAGCCCACGATGCAATCGTGTGGACGGCTGGAGGCGCGTATGCCACGCCGAGGGACCTGGCCGTCTTCGCCCACGCCCTCTTCACCGGTGAGATCCTTAGTCCACATTCCATGGCGAGGATGTTGGATTTCGTCGAGATCCCAGGGTCGAACGAGGGTTATGGATTCGGCGTGTTCTCCTATCCGCCAGGTGAGTATGCCGATGGTCTGGAAACCATAGGACATTCCGGCCAGAACACCGGACACGTGAACTTCCTCGTCCACGTCCCCGAGGCCCGGCTCACTATCGTCGTGTCGGCGAACAACCAGGATGGGGCTTGGGCATACGGGACGGCTGTGGCCCTGGTGAAGGAGGTGTTGATCCCTCCAGCGCCCTGAGGCGTTTTCCCTCAGCCTCAGTACCAAGCCAACTGGGGCGGCTCAAGAGCCTACCCAGGGTCTCGTGGACCTCGACTACCTCAGATACTACGACCTTGAGCGGTACCTGTTCGAGGATGTTCACCGCCGCTTCCACGCTGTCCGCGGACAACGGGCTGACGGCCACGGACAAACGCCTGATGTCCGCGGACAAACGGCCGCTGGCCGTGGACAACGGGGTGATGTCCGTCGACCCCGGGCTGATGGCTACGGACAAACGCCTGACGGCCACGGACAAACGGCCGATGGCCACGGACAAACGCCTGATGTCCGCGGACAAATGGCTGATGGCCACGGACAAATGGCTGATGTCCAGGGACAAAGCCCCGATGCACACGCACGCCTCGTGACCCCAAGTGCCCTTCCGCCAAGGAGTTAGGCCGTTCCGCATCGGGGAGGCCGTGTGAGCGAGTCCACCGCGAGGAGCCGGTCCTTCTGCACCCGCCACGACTGGGCGTTGGCATGATCGATCACGAACGTCTCGGCGAACCAGGCGGGCCGTGTGGAAGGACCGTCTCGGCAACGGCAGTGTTAGGCCCCGTCCCTGCCTATTCCCCAAATGGGATCCCGAATCCCTTCTCCTGCGCACGATGATAAGCCAGGCGGTCAGGTCACATATGGTTATCTCGCCGTCGCTTTGTCTCCCAGCTTTCTGGCCCGAGGTCAACTGTCCGAGCTCTATGATCTCGTCACCTTCGGATATCACACCTTCCTGTAGAGCATGATGTAGCTCGCCGAGGCGGAAGCACTGTGACTTGCGGTCGCACACCACTCGGTCGCTATGACCGAAGACGTCTGCGTGCAACTCCTGCTTGTGTTCGGCGTCCGAGCCCATGCAGGTGATATGCAGGCCAGGGTGGAGCCAATCCGCCCTCAGGAACGGTTCGCGGGAGGGCGTGGCCGTCACCACCACATCGCACTCCGAAACCACCTGCTCGTAGCTGCTTGCTTTGATGATCGTGACACCGAGCTCTTCCGACATTTCATCCACATAACGGTCTACTTCTTCAGGACTGATCCCATAGATCAGCAAGCGGGTGAAATCTCGGACCA
>JBDGYO010000149.1:0-6258 GCA_039584015.1 Gemmatimonadota bacterium
TTCGATCCACCGCAAGGACTGCCCCAACCTGCTCGTCATGTCGGACGATCCGGAGCGGCGCGTGGAGATCGACTGGAAATCGGTCGAGGGTGAGGTGTTCGTGGTGTCGCTCGGAGTCGTGGGCGAGGACCGCCGCGGCTTGTACGCCGACCTGATGGAGGCGGTCTCGGGTACGGGCACGAACATCAAGAGCGCGGAGCTGTGGAGTCAGGACGGCGCCATGGCGGGCGCGGTGTTCGTCGAGGTAGACAACCACAACCACCTCGCCAAGGTGATGCGGGCGATGCGGCGGGTGAAGGGGGTGCAGACGGTGGAGCGGCGCGAGGCGACGGCGCGGCCGAGTGGCTCGAATCCGTTGGCTACGTAGCCCAGTGCTCGACCGGGGCCCTGCCTTCGCGAACTGCACTCCCCAATGGGCTCCGCCGAGCCCCTGGCTGCCGATCAAGTAAGGCCGACCAACGCCACTGAGCCTCCTGCTGGTCAGTGCTCGTGATGTTCGCTCTGGCAGGGCCCCGGTCTCGCCTGACCGACTCGTCGCCGCAGGTTCGCTCAGGCAGGCCCCCGGCCTCGCTGAGCCCCCGGTTCCTCGGGTCACCACCTCTACCGCAGCATCGTGTGTCGTAACCGCCGGGGCGAGTCCTACTCGGCCGCTTCCCATTACCTTTGGCCATGGCCGACTTCGATCTCCAGATGCCGTTTTCGCTCGCGGGCGACCAGCCACGTGCGGTGGAGGAGTTGCTGGCGGGGCTGGGGCGAGGGGATCAGTACCAGACGCTCCTCGGGGTGACCGGCTCGGGGAAGACCGTCACCATGGCAAACGTGATCGCCGCGCACGGTCGGCCCACCCTCATCCTGTCGCACAACAAGACGCTGGCGGCCCAGCTCTACGGTGAGCTCAAGTCGTTCTTCCCGCGCAACGCGGTCGAGTACTTCGTCTCCTACTACGACTACTACCAACCCGAAGCGTACGTGCCGCAGACCGACACGTATATCGAGAAGGACTCCTCCATCAACGAGGACATCAATGCGCTCAGGCTGCGTGCCACGTCGAGCCTCGTCGAGCGGGAGGACGTGGTCGTGGTCTCGTCGGTGAGCGCCATCTACGGGCTGGGCGATCCGGTGCAATACCGCGAGCTGATGGTGACCGTGGAAGCGGGGGAGGAGCGCCCGCGCGACGGCGTGCTGGAGGAGTTGGTTCAGATCCAGTACCGTCGCAACGACGTGGTGCTGGAGCGGGGCACCTTCCGTGTGCGGGGCGACACGGTGGAGATCCTGCCGGTGTACGAAGAGCAGGCGGTGCGCATCGAGTTCTGGGGCGACGAGGTGGAGCGTATCTCCAAGATCGATCCGCTCACCGGGAATGTGATCACGGAGCTACAGCGGTGCGCCATCTACCCGGCCACGCACTACGTGACCCGGCGGCCCACGGTCGAGCGTGCGGCGCGCGTCATCAAGGGCGAGCTGGTGGAGAGCCTCCGCGCCTTCCGCGAGCAGGGCAAGCTGCTCGAGGCGCAGCGGCTGGAGTCGCGCACCATGTTCGACCTCGACATGCTGCTCGAGATCGGTACCTGCGCCGGGGTCGAGAACTACAGCCGGCACATGGACGGGCGCCTTCAGGGCGAGCGTCCGGCCTGCCTGCTGGACTACTTCCCCGATGACTACCTCACCATCCTCGACGAGTCGCACGTCAGCCTGCCGCAGATCGGCGGGATGTACCATGGTGATCGCTCGCGCAAGCTGACGCTGGTCGACTATGGGTTCCGGTTGCCGTCGGCGCTCGACAACCGGCCGCTCAACTTCGACGAGTTCATGGAGTTGACTCCCAACATCGTGTTCGTGTCGGCGACGCCGGGGGATTTCGAGCTGGAGCGCTCCGAGGGCGTCGTGGTGGAGCAGATCATCCGGCCCACGGGCCTGGTGGATCCCCAGGTCGAGGTGCGACCGGTGCGCGGACAGGTGGACGACCTGCTGGCCGAGATACGGCGCTGCGTTGCCGGCCGGGAGCGCGTGCTCGTGACCACGCTGACCAAGCGGATGGCGGAGGACCTGACCGACTACCTGCAGCAGACCGGCGTGCGGGTGCGCTACATGCACTCGGACATCGACGCCATCGAGCGCATGGAGATCGTGCGCGGGTTGCGGCTGGGGGAGTTCGACGTACTGGTCGGGATCAACTTGCTCCGCGAGGGCCTCGACCTGCCGGAGGTGGCGCTGGTCGCGATCCTCGATGCGGACCAGGAGGGTTTCCTCCGGTCCGACCGGTCGCTGATCCAAACCGTTGGGCGTGCCGCCCGTAACCTGAGCGGCCGTGCCATCCTCTACGCCGACCGCATGACGGGATCCATGGAGCGCGCGCTGGAGGAGATGAATCGGCGGCGCGCGCGACAGGAAGCGCACAACGAGGAGCACGGGATCACGCCCGCCTCGATCCACAAATCGGTGGACCAGGTGCGTCTGGTGACCCGCGTGGCCGACGCGCGCGCGCCGCGTCCGGAACCGGAGCCCGCTGAGCGGGGAGCGAGCCTCGATCGCGAGAGCCTGATCGAGGTGCTTGAGGAACAGATGCGCGAGGCGGCCGCCGAGCTGGACTTCGAGCTGGCGGCACAGCTGCGCGACCAGATCTTCGAGCTCAAGGCCGAGGGCGATCCGGAGCGGAAGTCGCCCCGGGGGGCGAAGGTGGGCAAGCAGAAGCGGGCGGGAGCGAAGCGTCGTGCGTGAGGTCGTCTCGCGGGACGAGCTGTGTGCCGCCGCCGCGCGGCTGTGGGAAGAGCTGGCTCCTGGCTCGGTCGTGTGGCTCACGGGGGAGCTCGGCGCCGGGAAGACCACGTTTGTGCAGGCGTTGGCGCGCGCGGCCGCGGCCGAGGCAGCTCGCAGCCCGTCGTTTGCGCTGGTGCACGAGTACGCGTCGCCGCACGGCCTGCTGGTGCATGCCGATTGCTACCGCCTGCGCGAGCCGGCGGAGGCGATCGATCTCGACTTCCCCGGCCTCGTGCGGGAGGCGCGAATGCTGCTCGTCGAATGGCCCGAGAAAGCCGGGTCGTTCGCGCCACCGCCCGATGCCCACGTCAAGCTGTCGCATGCGGACGACCCCGATCGCCGCGTGCTGGAGCGCGTCGCGTGAGCCTCTACCTCGCAATCGAAACGGCCACCGACGTGGGCAGTGTGGCGGTGGGGGAGCCGGGCCGAGCGGCGAGCGAGGTGCTGTTCGGCGAGCGGCGCCACGCGTCGGATCTCACGCCGGCAGTGGATGAGACCCTGCAGCTCGCGGGCGCCGCGTACGGTGACCTCGCCGGCATCGTCGTGGCGAACGGTCCCGGGAGCTTCACGGGCCTGAGGATTGGTGTGGCGACCGCGAAGGGCATCCTGCGCGTGCACAGCCGGCTCACGCTGCACGTGGCGCCCTCGCTGCTCGCCGCTGCCTGGGTGGCCCACCGGTTCACGGAGGGGCCCGTGACGGCACTGTACGATGCGCTGCGCGGCGATGTGTTCGGTGCGGTGGTCGAGGTGAGCGAAGGGAGCGTGGTGGAGCGGGTTGCGCCCACCTGTTGCTCCGTAGCCGAGCTGGTGGAGCGCTCGCCGGTGGCACCGGTCCTGGCAGTGGGGGACGGGGCGGCGCTGTACGCCGACGAGGTGCGACAGTGGACGGGCCGCGACCCTGTGGGTCCCCCCGCGGGCGCCCCCCGTGCGAGCGCCTTGCTCGAGCTGCTCGCGGTGGAGCAGGGCACGGCACGGGTGGAAGACCCCGAGTCCTTTGAGCCCGAGTACGGGCGCCTGGCCACCGCCCAGGTTCGCTGGGAAGCGCAGCATGGTCGACCCCTACCGCGTTCGGGCGGCACGACCGGCTGATCTCGAGGCGCTGGTCGCCCTCGAGCAGCAGATCTTCCCCGACCCCTGGGAGCTGGAGAGCTTTCGCCAGTTCCTGGAGGGCATGATCCTCGTCGCCGACGACGCTCACGAGGTCGTGGGGTATACCGTCGCACGGTGGGTGCTGGAACAGGGCGAGATCCTCAATCTCGCGGTGCACCCCGATCACCGCCGTCGCCGGGTGGCGTCCCTCCTGTTGCACGCCGTGCTCGATGCGCTGTGGGGGGAAGGTGTGCGGCTGGCATTCCTCGAAGTGCGCGAGTCGAACGGTGGCGCGCGACGGTTCTACCAGCGGCACGGGTTCAGCGAGGTCGGGAAGCGCCGCAATTATTACCGCCACCCCCGCGAGGACGCGCTCATCCTGGCGCGCTCGATGGAAGACGCGCCGCCCTCCGAGTGACGGTTTGACACCCGCGAACCAACCCGTTTGACTAGACACGCCATGCAACCGCGCCAACTCGTCGAGTGCGTCCCCAACTTCTCCGAGGGACGTGACCAGCAGGTCATCGAGGCCATTGCCGACGCGGTGCGGCAGACGCCGGGCTGCACACTGCTCGATGTGGATCCTGGTCAATCCACCAACCGCACGGTGTACACCTTCGTGGGCGCCCCCGACGCAGTCGTCGACGGCGCGCTCGCTGCGGCCAGCGTCGCGCGGGAGCGGATCGACATGCGAAGCCACTCGGGCGAGCACCCGCGCATGGGAGCGATGGACGTCTGTCCCTTCGTGCCCGTGGCGAACGTCACGATGGACGAGTGCGTGGCGCTGGCCAGGGAGTTCGGCGCGCGGGCGAGCGAAGAGCTGGGCGTCCCGATCTTCCTGTACGAGGCAGCGGCGGAACAGGACTATCGCACGGCGCTCAAGGACATTCGGCAGGGCGAGTACGAGGGGCTTGCGGAGAAGCTCACCCGGAAGGAGTGGGCCCCGGATTTCGGGCCGGCGCGGCTCGTGCCGGAGTGGGGCGCCACCGCGACGGGGGCGCGGTTCTTCCTCATCGCCTACAACGTGAACGTGCTCGGCACCAAGCAGCAGGCGCATCGCATCGCACTGGACCTGCGGGAGCAGGGACGGGGACCGGATCAGCCGGGACGGCTCCAGAAGGTGAAGGGGATCGGGTGGTACGTGGACGAGTACGACCTGGCCCAGGTCTCGATGAACCTGGACGACTACCGCGTGACGCCGCCTCACATCGCCTTCGAGGAGTGCGTGAAGTCGGCCAAGCAGCTCAACCTGGCGGTGGCGGGCTCCGAGCTGGTGGGATTGATTCCGCTCGAGGCGATGGTGATGGCCGCCGAGTATTACATCGAGCGTGAGAACCTTTTCATTGTCGACGAGCGGCAGAAGATCAGGCTGGTCATCGAGCGGCTGGGGCTGAGCTCGGTCGCGCCGTTCGATCCCGACAAGAGGATCATCGAATACATGATCGAAGACGAGTCGCAGGAGAAGCTGGCCGGGATGTCGGTGCGGGGCTTCGTCGAGGAGCTCGGCGCCCGCTCGGCGGCCCCGGGAGGGGGATCGGCGTCGGCGCTGATCGCGGCCATGGGGGCGGCACTGGGCTCCATGATGGGGTGGATGACGTACGGGCGCCGCAAGTTCGAGGCTGAGGACCCGGTGATGCGGCAGAACCTCCCGCCGCTCGACTCGGCCATGAAGAGCCTCATCTCGATGATCGACGCCGACACCAACGCCTTCACCGACTACATGGCGGCGATGGCGCTGCCGCAGGACACCGAGGACGAGAAGGCGGCTCGCCACGACGCGATGCAGGCCGGGCTCAAGCAGGCGATCGAGGTGCCGCTCACGACGATGCGCCTGGTGGATGAGTGCTGGGACGCCATGGCCGAGATGGGACGGCACGGATCGATTGCGCTGCGTTCTGACCTGGAGGTGGGTGCCAGGGCGCTGGAGGCCGGGTTGTGGGGCGCGTACCGCAACGTGCTGATCAATCTCGGGGATATCGAGGATGAGGGGTTCAAGAAGACGGTGACGGGCGAGGCCGAGACTCTCGTAGCCCGGGCGCGCGAGAAGTCGGCTGAGGTGCTGGAGATTCTCGGTGAGCGGGAAGACAAGTAGCGGTTCAGTGCTCGGCCGGGGTCCTACCTCTGCGAACTGACACTCCCCATGAGGCACCGTGGCATCCCCGCCCATCGACGATGTATGGCCGTAGAACGCAGCCTGCGCCCTCCTGCCGGTCAGTGCTCGCGAGGTTCGCTCCGGTAGGACCCCGGCCTCCGCTGGCCCTGACGTTCCCCCCGGGGGTGACCCATCTCACTGGCCCACAGCGCTCTGGGCCGTACCGTACCACCCAGGCCCTGCGGCGACCCGCAAGTTTCCCGAACAGCGGCCTGCGTGAAACCGGCCAAAGTGGCGTATCTTTGGTTGACAAAAGGACT
>JBDGYO010000150.1:0-6248 GCA_039584015.1 Gemmatimonadota bacterium
CGAGAAGAAGATGATCATCGTGTTGTCGTATTCGCCGATCTCCTTCAGGTAGTCAAACACCCGCTGGATCTGCTCGTCCACGAAGTCGATCATCGCCGCGTAGACTTCCATGTCGCGCGCGGCTTCCTGCCGCTCCCGCGGCGACATCGCGTCCCAGGCCTGTACCGACGCCAGACGTGGGTAGGGCGTCGCGTCGGCGGGAATGATACCGAGGTGCTTCAGTGCCTGGAGCCGAGCCGCACGCAGCACATCCCAGCCCTCGTCATACCTGCCCCGGTACTTGTCGATGTACTCCTTCGGGGCGTGCAGCGGGTCGTGGGGCGCGGTGTAGGACAGATAAGCGAAAAACGGCTTGCCGTCGCCGCGGCTTTGCTCGATGAACTGCAGCAGCATGTCTGTGTAGTACGTGGTCGAGTAGAACTCCTCCGGTAGCTCTTCCACTACTTCACCGTTCCGCCGGTATATCATCGTCTGCGGAGGCGACAGCGGCCTGAGGTCGCTCCAGTGGCTCCCTCCGCCAGGCACGAGCATGAACGTCTCCTCGAAGCCTCTGGCGAAGGGGCTGGTCTCCTCCTCGTGACCGAGATGCCATTTGCCCGCCATGTACGTGTGGTACCCGCCTGCCTTCAGCACCTCCGGGAGGGCCGCGACCTGGAAATTGAGATATCCCTCGTACCCCGGACGTCCTTCTATCTCGGGTGTCATCAACTCCCCCATCGTCCCCATGCCCGCCACGTGATTGTCCGTGCCGGACATCAGCACAGAGCGGGTGGGGGAGCAGCTAGGGAGCACGTGGAAGTTGGACAGGCGCAACCCCTCTTGTGCCAGATGATCCAGGGTAGGAGTGGCGATCTCCCCGCCGAAGGGACCGATATCCGAGTAGCCCAGGTCGTCGGCGACAATCAGCAGGATATTGGGAGGCCCGTCGGGTGCGCACGATGCCAATACCAGCAGCAAGAGGGGGGCGAGGATCCCGGTCATCCACTTCAAGAGGCATCTCATGACAGCTCTGCTCCGTGTGTGGTCTCGTGGCAAAGATGGTGTACGCGCTAGTCCCCCGCCAGCGACGTCGAGGCGCAAGGCCCCGTCAGCCGTGTGGCTGGCGGGGCCTTGGACATCGTGCATTTCAATCGGTCGTTTCGAAGCTTCAGTACATCGTTTTGAAGCTTCAGTTGATCGTTTTGAAGGTTGGAATCGGCGTTCTGAAGGTTCGAAAAGGCGATTCGAAGCTTCAATTCGTCGATTCCAAGCTTCGAAACGCCGTCTTGAAGCTTGCAAACGCCCTCCTGAAGCTTCCAAACACCCTAGTGAAGCTTCGAAACACCCTAGTGAAGCTTCGAAACGCCCTTCTTTCGGGCTCCCACTGCGCAGCCTCGCTCTGCGTCGCAACGAGTCCCCCACCCTCCGTAAGGACTTAGGCTCCGTCGGCCGGGTGGCTGGCGGGGCCTTGTCTGCTGCGCCTCTCGCCGACGAGTATGGACGCGCCTACTGCTTCCCAAGATATAGATCGCGCAGCGCTTGCTGCTGCGCGGCATCTATGCCCAGTCCCTCCGAGAAGTAGTGCTCGATGGTGCCGTACGTCGTCTCCATTTCGTCGAACGCCGCGTCGAGGTACTCCTGCCTCACGCCAAGGATGGCCAGAGGAATGCGCTCTTCGCCGCCGCCCGCGACGAAGCCGTCGATCACGGGCTGGTAGAGGGGGAGGATGTACTCGTTGCTCCGCAGGTAATCCTGCATGACGACGTCCCGCGGCACACCGAGCAGGCTCAGCAGGGCTGCGGCGGCCCATCCGGTGCGGTCCTTGCCAGTCGTGCAGTGGAACAGCGCGGGCAGCTGCTCCTCGTCGCCCAGGCCGAGATACAGCTTTCGGAACTCTGCCTGCGCGCTCGACAGGGAGACGAACTCACGGTAGGACTGACGGAAGCCCTCCTCCGCCTTGCCACCCCCGAGGGCGGCGTTCGCCTCCTCCGGATTCTGCATGAGCCGCTCGAGCATCGCGGGTCCCGCCCCCGGGGCGTCGGCGAGCACGTCCAGCACGACGTAGTTGACGCCGGGGGGCAGCTCCTCCGGGCGCGCCTCGCGCTCCGGAGCGGTGCGCAGGTCGTAGGCGTTCTTGAGTCCCAGTGCGGCGAGTTGTTCCATGTCGGCGGGGCTAATCCCGCTGAGCTGATTGGAGCGATACACGAGCGCTGCAGCTACGGTCGCGCCATCGCTGGTTTGGTAGCCGCCCAGGTCGCGCAGGTTCGGTACTGACGCGATGCCGAGACTCTGACCGGGTGGCGTGGCCGTCTCGTCTGGAGCGCACGCCAAAGCCGACAACGATAGCCCGATGAGGGCAGCGAAGATACCTGCAGGCTTCATCAGTGGCCTCCCCTCGACTGCGGTGCCCGGTCGTAGGCGCCGAACATCTCGGGATCCAGACCCTTGCGATCGAAGATCCCCTTGAGCGCGATGCCCGCGATCTCCGGCCCATCGTCGGTCATGGTCACCCACGTCAGCATATCCACGTTGCCCGGGCCGTCGAAGACGAAGGCGGCGCCAGCGGATCCCACCGTGATGTACTCGTGGCCGTCGATGAGGTCGTAGTCGTAGTAGTGCGTGTGTCCCGCGAAGAAGGTGTAGTCCCTGCCCTGGAGGGCCTCGTCGATCTCCTGGAAGCTCTCCGACGGGTTGTTCCAGACGGGCTCGTGCAGGAACACGAATGTCCAGCGGACGTCCGTGTTCTCCGCCAGGACACTCTTGAACCAGGCCCTCTGCTCCTCCGGGAACTCCACCTTCGCCGCGTGCCCGAACGCCTCCTGGGCCTCCGGCGTGCTCATCCACTCGATGATGAAGGCCATCGCCGCCTGGGGATCCTCCTTCTTGAGCCGGTTGTAGGTGGCGATATCCTCCTCCATGTTGGGAGGGGTCGGCCGTGGAGCGTCCTCGGAATCGAGGGCGATGAACAGCACGTCCTTGTATCGGAAGTGGTAGTACTTGGGCCCGCGCCGCTGACTCCACGCTTCTCTCGTGAGGGGCAGGTTGATGTCGTGGTTGCCCCTCACGTGGAAGAACGGCATCTGTAGTTCCGCGGTGATGGCCTCGAACTCCTCCCACTGCTCATCCATCTCCGCCTGGACGGTCGTGTACCCCTCGATATAGTCGCCCACGCTCATCACGAACTCGGGCTGCAGCCAGTTGAGCTGCTCGATGGCACGTTCGTAGGTGCCGAGCGGGCTGGCACCGCCGCCCCGGTCGCCCAGGATGGCGAACTGGAAGTTGTCCGGATCGTTCTTGAAACCCTCGGCACTCCAGGGCTTCGCCTCCGGAATCTCTGACTGATCGTACGAGAACTCAGCCATCTGTTGGGCTTCGTATTGACCACACCCGGCCGTCAGTGAGAGCCCGACCGCGAGCGCAACCGCGCCGATGGCAGCTGATGTCATGGGTTTGTACGTCATTTCTGTACCCATTGCTGTAGAAGGCCAACTGGTGAAGAGCACACCATCAGCGGGCTGAAGAACCACACCATAGGGAGGGATGGCAATAATATGCAGTCCGAAATGCCGTCGCTAGAGGGAGGGAATTCAAGACCGCCGGGAGCAGGCCCTCGGGGTCTAGATCCATCTGCGCACTCGCGACTGATACTCTTCCCACTCTCGGCCAAACGTCTCCGCCAACATTTTCTCTTCCATGCGCATGAAGACACGGTCCATGACGTACGGGAAGATCACCGCAGGAATGAGAGCCGCTACCGTTCCCAAGAGGAGAGCAACGCCGAGTAGCAACAGAGACATGCCGAGATACATGGGATTCCTGCTGATCGAGAACGGGAAGGCAGTAACCAGGGCGGACGACCGCTGAAACGGCTTGACAGTCGTCCCATGCCGCTTGAACTCGCGGTCCGCCGTCAGATTGAGCAGGATGCCGAGCACAAGGGGTACGGCTCCCGCAAGCGCCCAGGGAAAGGACCAGTATCGGTACACCGGCGCTGCCAGGTGCAGCCCGGCCATCACCGCTAGAGCGAGGAGCAGGTAAACGGGTGGGAGAGCCTTCTTCACCCACTTCCATCCTTTTGCGATGCACGCCCGGCGGTGAGCATGCGCTCTGCGAAGTCGAGGCGTTCCTGCATCTCGGCCACCTGTGCTCGTGTGTCATTGAGATCGTCACGCAGCGCATCGACCTCCTGTCCCAGCTCCGGATCGCCGCCTCGCGTCTCCAACTCCTTCTTCTTGAGCTTGAAATGGACTAGCGCCCACACGGTCGAAGCGGCGGTCCCGGTGAACGCAAGGGCGCCCATGACGATGCTGACTACAAGTACATCGGCCGGCATGATATCTCCTCCTCGATTTGAACGTCGTGGCCGCCCGCGGCTGGCGGGGCCTTCTTGTCAGGTGGCACGAACATCCGACTTGGGAGCAGAGAACCAGGGGTGCGAACCGAACTGATTCCGAGGTACTGGCTCGCCGCGGATCACGTACCACTCAAACCCTCTTACGACCGACGACAGGTATCTTCTGAGCATGGGGCCAAGACGCAGGAGGTGTGGGAGCCACCGAATTGCCGCAGGGACGTTCTGAAGCACGTGCGGACAGACTGCAATTCGCAGGAGGCAATCCTGGTCATCGACGGGCAGTATTCGCCACGACACAAGTGACGAACTCCCACCGCGTTCACCGATCTCGAGGTCATAACCGACCCCGTCGATCCAGCGGCAGAACCGGCGCTCGAATACCCACCCACTGAGGTAATGAACCTCATCCCGCGACCCTTCGCCGGGCCAGACCTGCACGGGGTTCCCGGCACAGAAGGGATGGCAATGCTCCAGGTTGCCCGGCGTCGAGATTACCTCCCAGACCTTGCCCCCCGGTGCCGCGATTGGCTGTGCGACCGCAACCGGCCACTTGAAGCCTGGTTTGGGATCGTCCCACTGCGGCATGACTCGCTCCTCGCCTCGCTACTCTCGTCGATGGCACGGTCACCGCCGTCAAAGTGAAGCTTACTCTCGTCGATATCAAGCACTCTGCCACCGAAGTGTTCCACAACGCAGTGCACTGGCCTGCTGATTGACCGACGTGCATCATTGAGAGTAATGCAGATCTCCAAGTTCTGAATACCGCGGGAGGTTCGGCGTGCCGTCTCCAACGATGGTTCCAGAAGAGGAAGCCACTGGCAGGGTCAAGGAGATCTACGACGAGATCAAGGAGGCACTCGGGATCGACTTTGTGCCCAACATGTACAAGGTGATGGCTCCGAACCCGACCTACCTGGAGGCCAACTGGCACAAGATCCAGGCCGTCATGAAACGGCCGGGCAAGCTCGATCCGCTGACGAAGGAGATCATCGCGGTGGCGGTATCGGCCGTCAGTGGATGCAGGTACTGAATCGAGGTGCACACTTCCGCGGTGCGGAAGCTCGGACTGGATGACGAAGGGGTATTGGAGTTGATGGCGGTAGTCGATGTGTTTGCCGGACTGAACAAGCTGCTGGACGGATTACAGGTGGAGATGGACGAGAAGCCGTGGTACGGGTGAGGCTAGCCCTGGAATGCCGTGTGCATTCCCAGTGCTGGCAAGCAGATGACAGAGTCCTCGTTCGCAACCCCATGGAGGTACAGCATGAAGGCACGACGTGTAGTACGCGCGCTGGTCATCCCGTGGGCCATCGCCGCGGTGGCAATCGGGTCATACGTGTGGGGTTGGGAGGACGGCCGCAACGGCGACGGTCCGGCTCTAGTGCGGACAGCGCTCGCCTGGCAGCAGCCGCAGCAACTGGTGAGCCCCACCGCGGCGCGGGAGCGCGACGCCTACTTCCCCAACAGCGAGGAGCTGGCGCCCGACGAAATGCGCGTCATCGCCTGCGGCACCGGGATGCCCACAGCGCGCGAATCCCAGGCCGCGGCCTGCTTCCTGGTCGAGCTGGGCAACGGCCAGAAGTACATCTTCGACTCGGGCACGGGATCCCACGTTCGCATCGGCAGCCTGGAGATTCCCTACGATTTCCTCGACAAGATCTTCATCAGCCACCTGCATACCGACCACTTCGGCGATTTCGCCGCCTACTACATCGGCGGATGGGTCGGTGGACGGTCGGTGCCGTTGCGAGTGTGGGGCCCCAGCGGGGCTGAGCCGAGCCTCGGCACCGAGTATGCGCTCACGCACTGGCAGCAGGCGCTCAATTGGGACATCACCGGCCGCTCGGGTCGGCTACCTGCGACGGGTGGAGAGCTCGAGATCAACGAGTTCGACTTCCGAGGCGAGAACCAGGTG
>JBDGYO010000151.1:0-6214 GCA_039584015.1 Gemmatimonadota bacterium
GCTCATCGACCGCACGCTGATCGTGCTGTGGCGCGCCGTGATCTTCGCCGCGCCGGCCGGTGCGGTGATTTGGCTGGTGTCGAACATCAGCGTGGCTGACGCGAGCCTCGCCGACCACTTCGTGTCGTGGCTCAACCCACTCGGCATCCTGATCGGGTTGAACGGCGTGATTCTCCTGGCATACATCGTGGCGATCCCGGCCAATGAGATCATCATCCCGACCGTGCTGATGCTCACCGTGATGACGCTGGGCGCCGCGGGCATGGGAGAGGGCACGGGGGTGATGTTCGAGCTGGACAGCGTGGCGGTAACGGGAGATCTACTGCGGGCGGGCGGCTGGACGCTGCTGACCGGCGTCAACCTGATGTTGTTCAGCCTGCTGCACAATCCTTGCTCGACGACGATCTATACGATCTACCGAGAGACGGGGAGCGTACGGTGGACGTCGGTCGCGACGCTCCTGCCGCTGCTCATGGGTTTCACGGTGTGCTTCCTCGTGGCTCAGGTGTGGCGGCTGGTGGCGTAGCCACGCGAGCTCGGCCGCACGGGTGAGGATGCGAGGGTGGAGGGGACGATGAATACAGCTCGCTACGTCCTGGCGGTGGTCCTACTGGTTTCGCTCCCGCCCGGGATGCTGCTCTGGTTCGTGATCCACCCCTTCGTCGGATTCTGGCGCCGGCTCGGTCCCGTTTGGACGTACGTCATTCTCACCGGACCGGTCATAGCGATGATGGTAGGGCTCTACGTGGGCCGTGACCTGCTGCTCGGTGCGGACCTCGGAACCAGCATTCCGTTGACCGTGCCGGCTGTCACGTGTCTCGTGTTGGGGGTCGTGATTGCCAAGAAACGAAGCAAGTACCTGACCAAGGCGATCCTCACCGGGATTCCGGAGCTACGGCGCGAAGGCGGCGACCGCGGCACGCTGCTCACCGAGGGGATCTACGGCAGGATTCGCCACCCGCGTTACGTCGAGATTCTGTTCTGGGTGGCGGCGTACGCATTCCTTGCGAATTTCCTGGGGATCTACGTGCTGCTCGTGTTGAGCGTGCCGACCATCTACTTGATCGTGCTGCTGGAAGAGCGCGAGTTACGCGCTCGCTTTGGGGAGGAGTACGAGGAGTACTGCCGGCGCGTGCCGCGGTTCGTGCCGAGGAGAGTGGGAGGCTGAGGCGAGGTGTACGACCTCGCCTGGAGCTAGGCCACCGCGCAGCACTCCTCCGGCTCCCGAAACCCCGCGGCGGCGAGCGCCGCGCGAATCTCCGCGCGCGCGTCCGCTGAGCCGACGGCGCCCACGACGTAGGCGCCACGGTGCTGGACGATGTCGGACGGGCGAATCACCGGCGCGCCGTGGATGGTCTGTCCGATCTTCCGCGGGTCGAGGTCCACGAACGCGATCACCTGCTCTCCCGCGGCTTGCAGTGTTTGGGCGAACGCCTTGCCCACCGGGCCTGCACCCCATACCACGACCGGCCGTCCCGCGATGCGGCGCTTCAGGTAGCGTACCTTGCAGCGGCGGAACGCATCCTCTCCGTAGCGGGGATCCGTGCGCGACAGCCGCTCTCCACCCTCGCGCCACTCGAGCAGGACTTCGGGGACCTTCCCCAGGCGGCCACCTGCCTGCCACAGCCGCAGTACCAGGTCGTAGTCCTCCGGCCACCCCGCGTCCTGATAGCCACCCGCTCGCTCGAACGCGGCCCGCCGCACCACGAGACTGGGGTGCGGGATGGGGCACTCGACGAACAGGTCGCGCTCGATCTCGTCGGGCAGCACCACACCGTTGATCCAGTGCTCGTAGCGGCGCGCGCCGTCCCGCACGAGGTGTCGCGGGATGTAGCGGATGCGCGTGCCGCACGCTGCCACATCGGGATTGGCGTCGAGGAAGGCGACCTGCCGCTCCAGCCGCTCGGGCATCGCAATGTCGTCGGCGTCCATTCGTGCGAGCAGGTCGCCCCGTGCGCTTTGGGCCGCGGCACAGAGGGCGGCCACGATCCCTCGGGGCGGTGTACGGTCGGTGTGGATGCGTGGGTCCCGTTCTGCCCAGCCGGCGAGGGCGTCGGGGGTGCCGTCGTTGGAGCCGTCGTCCACGGCGATGACCTCGAAGTCCGTGAACGTCTGGGCCGTTAGGGACGCCAACGCCTCGTCCATCGTCGCGGCCGCATCGCGGCATGGCAGCAAAACGGATACGCGCGGGGGCCTTGCCGAGGTCATAATCGCAACATTATCATGTGGTTATCGTGAATCCTGATCCGTGCCATCCCCTTCCTCTCCTGCTGCAGCGAAGCGGTCACCGTGCTCTCCGGAACCGCTGAGTACGCGCTCCGTGCAGTAGTGTGCCTGGCCCGTCAGCCTGACGGCGAGCCGATGCGCGCTAGCGACCTGGCCGAGCAGATCGGCGTGCCCCGAAACTACCTGGGCAAGATCCTCCATGACCTGGTGCGAGCCGGTATCCTCGACTCGTCGAGGGGCAAGAAGGGAGGGTTCAAGTTGGCCGTGAGGTCCCAGGATCTCACCTTGCTGCGGGTCGTGTCGCTGTTCGACACCATCGGAGTGGGTCCGGACCGGCGCTGCCTCATGGGCCGGCCGGAGTGCGACGGCGCGGACCCCTGCCCGGTCCACCACCGCTGGAAGGACGCGTCTGAGGCCATCTCGGCGTTCTTCGAGGAAACCACGGTCGGGGACGTGCTCAGCGATGAGCGGCGTGGAGGCAGACCGACCTAGCTGTTGCTGACGCGGCGGGCTCGCAGGCCCGCCGCGTTTCTGATGTACCTACCCTATTGGCGCAGGAACTCATACATCGCCCGCGCCTCCTGCTCCGTCGTACCCATGTACACCATCGGGGTCATGTACTCGGCGAGCATCTGCTTCGCCGCCTCGTCGTTCTGCAGCATGGAGTCGGGCTTCAGCACCATCGCCATGAACCAATCGTAGCTGCGCCGCTCGGTCACACCCTCGAGGTCGGGGCCGGAGAGCTTGCCACCGCCCACCGTGTGGCACCCGACGCAGCCCTTCTGCTGGAAAGCGGTCTCACCCTCACTCGCCAGTGCGGCGTCGACCTCAGCCGTTGGTGCCTGCACCGGTGCCGCCTGCATGGCGGGCGTGCTCTCCGCTGCTTCCTCGGCCGGCGCACCCTCACCGCCGCACCCAAAGGCCATCGCCAGCATCATCAGAAACGCACTATTCCGGATCTTCATCGGTGTTGTTCACTCCTGCAATTGTCGTTGACGGTTGCGGTATGTGCCGGGCGCGGGCGGCTGCCGCCCGCCCCTGCTATGACAGGCTACAAACTTCGCGAGTGGGTGACCGGTTGTGAAGGGGCGCGCTTCCGGTGGTGCTACTTGTTGCTCAGGCTCCAGACGTAGGCTGCCACTGCTTCGAGCTGCTCGTCGGAGAGTGCGCTTCCACCCTTGGGCGGCATTACGGTGCCGGAGGATGACTCGTCGGGGCTGACACCGTCGACGATCGACTTGAGAATGCCCTCAACGGTGCCGTCACTGTGCAGCCATTCGTCGTCGGTGAGGTCAGCCCCCAGGTTCGGGATTCCCTCCGCGCTCGCCCCGTGGCACGCCGCACACAGCCCCACGCCCTTGAACAGGCTCTCGCCCTGGGAGACCGCCTCGGGAGTCACCGCTTCGGGCGTCTCCTGGGCTGTCGCCGTGCTCCACAGCAGCAGTGCGCAAGCCGCCAGTGCCAACCGACCGATGGTTCGCTGCATGAACTCCTCCAAGATCGCTGGAACGCCGCCCCAATTGCCTTTGACCAGCTGCCTCAAACTACGGTACACCGTGTAGCCGGCGCCAGCCGCGATGGCCTGGAAGCGGTTCCCGCACTCCTCATCGAGTGCGGGAAGTCCAGGTACTCGACGCTAGTGATGTTGGGGGTGTGACGAGCGGGCGCCCGTGCTACGGCCAAATAGCTCGTACAACGGGCAGTGCCGCATCAGAGCTGTCGCGGCGAAGAGGATCGCGCACAGGGCCGCGGCCAGCGATACGATCGTTTCCTGATTCAGGATCACGGCCACGAGGAGGCACACCACCGCCAAGCCCCACCGAATCACCGCATCCACCTTCCCCATATTGGTGCGCATCGTTCCCTCGCATCCCGCGCCCGTCGAAGAATCACCAGGGCTCTATGAAGCGAGCCGTAACCGGGCGTGAAGGGGCCGTGGAGCGAGTGTGAAGAATTGCTGGAAATGGGTTCAGGATGCGGCTGCCGTGGCGCGGGGAAGCTGCAGGGTGATCCCCAGGCCGCCACGGGTGCTCTTGTCGGCCTCAATGGTGCCCCCATGTGCCGCCACGATGGCCGCGACGACGGTGAGGCCGAGCCCGGCTATGCCGCCGCGGGTCCGTGCCGCGTCGCTGCGGTAGAAGCGCTCGAACAGGTGCGCCAGCGACTCGTCGCTGATACCGGGACCGTCGTCCTCGACCTTCACCGTGATCACCGAGTCATCCACCGCCACGCTGAGGAACACCTTGGTTCCCTCCGGCGTGTGCTTGATGCCGTTGTCGAGCAGGTGATCCAGTACGACCCCGATCATCTGAGCGTCGACCCGCGCGACCGCCTCGTGATCGCTACCCGAGAAGCGAATCTCCCGCTCGCCGGCTCGCGCCTGCGCCTTCCCCGCCGCGCGTTCCGCCAGGGCAGCCACGTCGCGCTCGATGCGTTCGGGTATGAGGGCGCCGGCGTCGAGGCGAGCCAGCAGCACGAGCGAATTGCTCAGTGAGACGAGATGGTCCACCTCTTCCAGCACGGATCCGAGGACCGCCCGGTACTCGTCGGGGTGCCGCTCGCCTCGCAAGGCTACCTCGAGTTCGCCGCGCATGGCGGTGAGCGGCGTCTTGAGGTCATGGCCCGCGTCGGCGATCATGCGACGCTGGGTCTCGAAAGCCCGATCCAGCCGGTCCAGCATCCCGTTCAGCACGGCGATCAGGCCCGCGAACTCCTCAACGTCGGCATGCTCGGTGATGCGCTGGCCTGTTTGCGCCGGGCCGATCCGACTCGCCTGGAAGGTGATCTCTTCCACCGGTGTCACGCTCGATCCGGCGAGCCATCCTGCCCCCAACCAACTCGCGACGGTCCCGAGCAGGACCGTGCCGAGCAGCAGGAACAGTACCTCGCGGTTGGCCGCCGACAGCGGACTCAGCGACGCGCCCACCTGGATGACCACCTGCTCCGCATGGTCCCGAATCTGGGCAGCCCAGTAGAAGCAGCGGACCCTGTGGTCGCCCCACTCCTGGGTGACCCACACGGGCCGGCCGGCGATGGCCCGTGCGAAACTCACTGTGTCGAGCGGGAGGTTCGTCGAAAGGGGGGTATTGGCGGAGACGACCCCGCCCCTCGTGTCCCGCGCGACCACGAAGCGGTTCACAGTCTCGATGAACTCGCTGATGTCAGCGGGTTCGGAGTGCTGGGCGATGGGGTACCCCGCCGCGAGCGCGTCCGATTCGATGTGCGCCGAGGCGGCGAGCCCACGGTCTAGTTCCTCGCGCAGAATGCGCTGTGCACCCAGGTAAGCCCACAGAGCGATCAGGAGGAGGGCGAAGAAGATTGTGAGGGAGAACCGCACGGCGAGCGTGCGGCGCAGGGAGTACATCAGCCCCGGTCGCCGGCCAACTTCAGGCAGAAGCCGACACCCCGAACGGTCTGGACGAACCCGTCGTAGCCGGCCTCCCGAAGCTTACGGCGCAGATTGCCCACGTGCACGTCGACCACGTTGCTCTCGGGGTCGAAGTGCATGTCCCACACCTTCTCCAGCAGCTCGGTGCGCCGCACCACATCCTCGGGGTGCAGCATGAAGTGCTCAAGCAGCTGGAACTCTCGCGGCGTGAGATCGAGCAGCGCCTCACCGGCCCAAGCCTTGTGCTTCAACCGATCGAGCTCGAGAGGACCGTACGAGAGCCGGTCGAGCCGCGCCGCGCCACCGCGCCGCACCAGCGCGCGCAGTCGTGCGAGCAGCTCGTCGAACTTGAACGGCTTGGTGAGGTAGTCGTCCGCGCCCGCGTCGAGGCCGCGGACCACATCCTCGGTTGCGTCACGCGCCGTGAGCATGAGGATGGGGGTATTGCGCCCCTCCCGCCGCAGCTCGGCCGCGACCTGCAGCCCATTCTTCTTGGGCAGCATGAGGTCGAGCAGGATCGCATCGTAGTCGTTGATGTGCGCGAAGACGGTGGCCTCCTCACCGTCCTTGGCGACGTCAACGGCATAGCCCTCCTCGCGG
>JBDGYO010000548.1:0-2127 GCA_039584015.1 Gemmatimonadota bacterium
GTCAGTATCAGGAAGAGGACCATCCCCCTCCCGACTGTTCGGACGGGCGCCGTCGCCGGGCCGAACCCTGTGATTGGGTGCATGTACACCTCTCCTCGGCGTCAGAAGACGCGTTGCTCTCCCGCGGCGCGATGTCGCGCGCGGGCACACTACGGCTTAGGAGAGGCTAGGCTTGGGGAGGTGGAGTGGGCGGGGCGAGGGGAACACTCGTCAGGTGCTCCCTGGAGAGGCCAGAGTCCTGCCCGTGCTCAGGGGTGGTCGGGATGTCAGGGGTGGACCCGTACAGCGCGCCGGCAGGCGCCAAGCAGCAGCCGGTCATGTCTTCGCATTCGGCGCACGCCGACTGGCTGTCCACTCCGCTGCCGAGCGGGCCCTCGTGGTGGTGCCCGTCCACGTTGGCCGCCATCTCAAGCGTCGCCATGTCGCACAGCACGGGCCGCGAGGGCAGCCCCACCAGGGCTGCCGCCATGAGCGCGGCAAAGACCGTCCGCGCGAGCCGGATCTGCTTCATTCTGACGAGCATAGTCGCAGGCGCGCAGTATACCCAGGTTCAAGCGCGAATGAAAGCCCCTTCATGTCGGCTGTGCCGGCGACGGCGATGCCTCGCCGACGCCGACACAGCGTTCTCTGCTCACGGCCTGTGCCGGCGACGGCGATGCCTCGCCGACGCCGACACAGCGTTCTCTGCTCACGGCTGGTTACCGTTCAGCGTGTTCAGATAGGCCAGGATGGCCTCGATCTCTTCCGGCGTGAGCCCGAAGTTCGGCATCATCGACGTGGCCTTGTCGAACGTCGGGTCGGCCAGCTTCTGGCGCAGGTACTGCGCTCCTCGACGACCGACTATGCCGTTCATGGTCGGTCCCAACTGGCCACCCGCGTCTTCGATCACGTGGCAGCCGAGGCAGGCCTTTTGCTCCACGAGGGTCTTCCCTGCGGCGATCGTTGCGGGATCGGTCGAGATCTCGCCCTCCCGGACGGCCAGAGCCGCGGCCGCGGCCGCCGGCGTGATAGGCACCTGCTCGCCGGGGTCGGAGTTGGTCGCCAGCAGGAACGCCAGCACGTTGCGAACCTGCCCGCCTGTGAGATTGCCCCGGACCCGCATGTGATTTGCGATCGTGACCCAGTCCCGATCACCGCGTTCCAGCGGCGATCGTGGGTTGTGGCAGCGCCCGCAGATGTCTCCGTATGCGCGGGCACCTGCCGCTACGGCTGACTCCGGCGGCTGTTGAGCCGCCGCCTCCGCCACCAGGAGCATGAGCGACAGCGCGGTCAGGCACGCGGTCGTCCACAGAGTGCGATTGGTGATGTGAGTCATTACTCCTCCTAGAAGCCGAAGGCGATGTGGAAGACCACGCGGTCGTTGTCGATTTCGGTTCCGCTTTCTCGGTTCAACTCGTATGCGCCCATGATGGCGATCGACGGGCTGAACCAGTAGTTGAGTCCGAACCCAGCCTGCGTGGCGCCGTCTGCCGTGACGACCCCGTCCAGCTCGTCGTCGAAGCCCTGGGTCCAGCGGAACACCGGCTCCCACAACCGCCAGCGGTAGGCGAGCTGCGCGTAGTACCCGTGACGCTTGAGGGACTGGAAGCCGGTCAGGGTCTCGATCTCCTGGCGCGTCTGCACATACTCGCCGCGCAGCTCGAAGCCGGCCCGCCGGAACTCGGCCGCGACGTTCCAGCCCGTGACGTCCAGTACGTTCTGGTCGTCGTAATCCCCGTTGAGGTAGGAGAGGTTCACCTCCACCCACGGCGGCAGGGCGATGTCCAGGCGTGCGCCGAGCATCTTGTCGGTGTTGTTGTCACCCGAGGACGCCGGTTGCTCGATCTCGGGGATCTCGCCGGGATTGAAGTCCTCGGCCGCGGGTCCGTTGGTGACGTAGGCGCTGAGGCCGAGGTGCCACCGTCCCGGCGTGGACGCCCCGCGCAGCATCACCCCGACATCGGACAGGATCGGAATGATCGGCTCGGCACCGTAACCGGCGACGTGATGGCCGTAGATCGGCGGTGCCGTTGGGAACTTGTTGATCCAGGTTGGGTGGAGCCGCTCGCTGAATACCCCGAACGGCAGGAGGAACTTCCCGCCCACCAGGGTGACGTTGTCGTGTAGGAGCAGGTCGATCTGGGCGTA
>JBDGYO010000549.1:0-2246 GCA_039584015.1 Gemmatimonadota bacterium
CCGTCGAGCGTACCTGGCTGCACGATCGACTGCTGGCGATCAGCCTCGGTGAGCCGCGTTCGAAACGACCACACATCCGGCTTCGACCCAGGACGATCCCATCGAAACAAACGCCCCAGCAACCAGCGTAGCACGAAGAGGGCACGAACCGAAGGGCTCAAAGGCGGCGACCTCCTCCCGGCTTGGAGGACGGAGCGAACATCCTGCATGGTGCGCGATGGGCCCCCGCCCGGAAGTGCAACTCGCCAGACGTCGTGCACAGGCACATCTGCCAGGAGGCTGTGAGCACGAAGGGTGAGTCCGCGGTATTCATCCACGGTGGCTCGCGACCAAGCGCGCATGCCTCCTCCTCGTGTTCTGCCGCCTAACGACTCTACGCATCAGCTGCGGCGTCCTACCTCGCCAGCTATTAGATGCAGATCGTGAAGCAATTCTTGTCAAGCTCATGACTGCAATGGCTTTCCTTATGAGCCGCGCCGCCTGCTGCATGCGCTTGTTAGACAGCGCACGACGTGATGGCAGTACTCGAGATACTAGCAACCGCCACCACCCCCTCGATGGATCACTTCCCACTCGCTGCCCACCTCATCCAGAACCTCGTATCGCCACCCCGCGTACCCCAATCTCCGAACGATAAGCTCGGCGGTACCGTCACGTGTCACATCCATGATGTCGACCAACTCCCAGGACGTCACCAAGTCCCCGACCTCATCGCTCGTCCACCCGAGTTGCACGTCCGTCGCGTCACCGTCCAACCGAAGAATGACGAACACCGCCACCAAGCGGTCTCTCCGAAGTCCAAGTTGATTCAGGCCGATGCCGGTCGCGGTAACCGCACCCACCAACGATCGCGGTTCCCCCTCAGGGGTCAAGGCAGTCAGTAATGCGCCAGCCGGTGTAAGCCGCTCGATGAGTGAATCCGGTACTCCGGCACCGGCGGCCACCGTCCCTATGGCATCCCACAACGCCCGTCGCTCCCGATGGAATGGCGCCCGCGCAAGTGGGGGGCCACCAAACAGGGAGTCCGTCACGGCGACCATAGCTGGAGGCGACGTCGATGCCCGGGCTGACTCCCACTGGAGTTGCCCGGTGATATCAAAACAGATCTCTGGCGGGGGCGTCGGGGCGGCTGTCGCTCGCCCAATGCGCACATTCTTCGCAAGCAAGAAGAGCGTGGGACGAGTGGCATAGTATGCACCCCACTCGTGCCGTTCGTCGTCTGTCCCGCGCAGCATCGGATTACGCCAACTCCCGCCCGTGAGCACTGCAATCGGATCGACGCGCGGCAGCCCGCTTCCCATGATGGCGAAGATCCGGACCTCGCTGTGGTCAACTTGCGCGTACGCCAACGACGGCACTGCCTCCACCAACAGCACCGCGAGTGTGAGCATCATCACCGTAATACGCCACTGCGGCTTTCTGGGTGATCGCATCTGTCAATCTCCGACGATTAGGGACGCGTCGGCTCGCAGCTCCGCACGGGCGCGATCGCGACGAGGGGCTGGCAAATCACACCAAATACTGCGTGGGCGCTGTCTAACGACGCTTCATAACACCATCCTCCCCGCGTATTAGCCTGCGAAACCTGCAGTGTAAGGCGCGGTGCGGCGTAAGACGTGCCAACGCTGCGAAGCAGCGATCTGGGCGGCGGTTCTCAACTGCCAATCTGGAGCCTGTTTGGGGCATCCGGCTAGAGCCGTTTGGGGGCATCGTATGCCTCAATTGGGACATCGAGGCGTCCGCGGCTCCCCGAAGATCGGCGCCGGCTAGTGGCTACCCCCGGCCGCGTCAGTGGAGCCTGAAACCCCCAGACCGCGGTCCACCGTATTGAACAACATGAGCCACCCTCCCGATCTCTCCGCCGCCACCGACCTGGAAGTGGTGACCTGGGCGCGCCAGGGCCGCGAGGAGGGATATCGCGAGCTACTGCGCCGCTACCAGCGCCGCGTCTACGGCCTCGTGTGTCGCACGGTCGGCGACCGTGAGGCTGCTAAGGACCTGACGCAGGAAGTCTTCGTCAAGGTGTTCCATGCGCTCCGGAGCCGTCCCCCGGACCGCACGGTTTCGGCGTGGATTCTCAGGATCGCGAACCGCACCGCCATCGACTACCTCCGGCGCCAGGAGCTCACCCCCCTGCCGCTCGACGACCCGCCCGACGTCACCCCGTCCGGACCCGCCAGGCCCACGGCGATCCACCTGGCCACCCGGAGCGAGTCCCCGACGCCCAGGTCGGACGCGCGCAAGGT
>JBDGYO010000152.1:0-8996 GCA_039584015.1 Gemmatimonadota bacterium
GTCGACCAGGAACAGCCCCACGAAGTGGTAGCCCAGCGACTCGTCGCGCAGACCGTGCACGACGCGCCGGCAGATCTCGTCTTCGTCGAGGGCGGCGGCGAGCTCGGCGCTCAGGCGGAGCAGCGCCGCCTGACGGCGGGCGAGGCTGTCGTCGGGACGACTGGATTCGGGAGGACGCACAATCCAGACAAACTGCCTCCCCGATGCCTCCTCCACAATAGCCGGCGCTATTGGTTGACGTGGTCAAACGAGCGGGGGATGCATGGGAGGCTGTCCTCGCGGCCCGGCGGCCCCGCTCTCATCGCTGCACTACTCCCGGGGCGACACGGCGGGGGGTCAGGCGGGCCCCAGCTAGCGGGAGCCCACGTGCAGGACCAAGTTAGGGCCGAGGTGATCCGAATCTGCGCTGAGCCTCCAGAGGCGCCCAAGCGCCCGAGCGAGGTCCGATGAAACCACACCGCAAGCTCCTCGACTGGTCGGTCCAGCACCCTCGGCTGGTCTTTCTGGCGCTGGCCGTGCTGGTTGCTGCGTTGGGGAGCCAGATCCCGCGCATCGTCATCGACACCGATCCGGAGAACATGCTCCCGGCCGAACAGAGCGCCCGGGTGCGGCACAACGAGGCCAAGCAGACGTTCAGGCTCTACGACCTGCTTGTCGTGGGCGTCGTGAACGAAGGCGACCCGGACGGCGTCTTTAATCCGGCGTCCCTTGCGCGGATCCATGAGCTGACGCGCGCCATCGAGCAGATCGACGGTGTGCGCCGCCAGGATCTCCTCTCCCTCTCCACCGTCGATAACATCTCCCAAGGGGGGCCGGGGGTGGTGCGGTTCGAATGGCTCATGCGGACGCCCCCCGAAACCCGCGAAGAAGCCCACGCCATTCGCGCGGCCGCGCAGCGGATTCCGCTCCTCCAGGGGACCCTCCTGAGCGACGACGGCAAAGCGCTCGCGATGTTCGTTCCCATGGACAGCAAGAGCGAGAGCCACCGCATCGCCACCGCGATCGAGGAGATCATCGCCGGACTTGGAGGCGACGAGGAGTATCACATCACGGGGATCCCCGTGGCCGAGGACACCTTCGGCGTCGAGATGTTCAAACAGATGGGGATCGCGGCGCCCGTCGCGGGGCTGCTCGTGTTTCTCCTCATGTGGGGGTTCTTCCGGAGTGTCGCCTTGGTCATTGCCCCGATGATCGTGGCGATGGTGACCGTGATCGCAACCATGGGGTTGTTGATCGGCTTGGGCTTCACGGTGCACATCATGTCGTCCATGATCCCGATCTTTCTGATGCCGATTGCCGTTGTCGATTCGGTCCACATCCTGAGCGAGTTCGCCGACCAGTATCCTCACGTTGGAGACCGCCGCAGGACGATCCGGGCCGTGATGGACGATCTGTTCACGCCGATGTTATACACCTCGTTGACGTCGGCTGCGGGATTCGCTTCGCTGGCGTTAGCACCGATTCCGCCTGTTCGCGTGTTCGGCATATTCGTGGCCGTCGGCATCCTGCTCGCATTCCTCCTCACGATCACATTCATTCCCGCCTATATCGTGCGTCTGAGTGACGCGCGGATCGCGAGCTTGAAGCGAGAACCAGGAGACGGTCACGAGCCTCATCTCCTGGCCAGAGCGCTCGCCTGGCTTGGCCCGAAGACTCTTTCCACCTCGAAGGCCGTACTGACCCTCACCCTGGTAGTGGTTGCGGTGAGCGCCTACGGTATTAGTCGGATCGAGGTCAACGACAATCCTGTGCGCTGGTTCCGGCCGAGCCATCCCATTCGTGTTGCCGACCGCGTGCTCAACGACCACTTCAGCGGCACCTACAGCCGCCGCCATCACCAACCTGCTCGACGAGGCGGCGCAGCAAGGCAATGTCGATCTCAGCGGACAGTGGAGCGCGCTCCGGCAGTCTGTTGAGCCGCCGTCGGGCGGCCAGGAGCTCTCTGTGCTCATTGACGCCGTCTTTGAGAGGCTCGACGAGGCCAGCGACGCCGAGGCCGACCTGTGGGATGCAGTCCTGCTCGTTTTGGAGGACGCGCAGACGGAAGCCAAGGTGTTTCAGACACCCGAGGCTCTCGCGTTCATCGAGCGCCTGCAGGCGGAGCTGCAGAATGTGGACGTCGTGGGGAAGTCCAGTTCGGTCGCGGACATCGTCAAGACCGTGCACCGGGAATTGCGCGAGGGAGATCAGCGATACTTCTCGATCCCGTCGACAGCCGGCGGCGTGGCCCAGACGCTCCTGAGCTTCGAATCGTCACACAGGCCCCAGGATCTGTGGCATTTTCTCAGGCCCGACCATCGCGCCGCCGCGATCTGGGTTCAGCTCAGGAGCGGCGACAACCAGGACATGGCTCGTGTGGTGCAGCAAGTGGATCGGTATGTGGCTGCCAATCCACCCCCGGAGGGCGTAACGCTGGGCTGGGCGGGGCTCACCTACCTCAATGTCGTATGGCAGAACGACATGGTGAACGGCATGCTTCGCGCCCTCTTGGGCAGCTTCGTGATAGTGTTTGTCATGATGCTCGTGCTGTTTCGCTCGGTATGGTTTGCGCTTCTCGCGATGCTCCCGCTCTCCGTGACGATTGGGTTCATCTACGGGCTGATCGGCCTTGTGGGCAGGGACTACGACATGCCCATAGCGGTGCTCAGCGCGCTCACCCTTGGCTTGTCCGTGGATTTCGCGATCCACTTCTTGCAGCGCGCTCGTGCCATACACGATGAGGAGGGAGAGTGGCGGCGTACGGTTCAGCGGTTGTTTGCGGAGCCGGCGCGTGCCATCGCCCGCAACGCCGTAGTAATCGCCTTCGGGTTTCTGCCGCTGCTGGCTTCTCCGCTCGGGCCCTACCAGGCCGTTGGTTTCTTCTTGGCCGCCATCATGGCGGTGTCGTGCGTAGTGACGCTCGTCCTGCTGCCCAGCGTATTGAGCGTGGCGAGGAGACCACTATTCATGGCAGCGGTTGCGTTGGCCCTACTGCCTCGGCCATCCCTCGGCCAGGATCTGGCCGATGTCGGTGACATCGTGCAGCGCGCCAATCTGGCGGCGTACTACGCTGGCGCCGACGGCCGTGCACGCGTCCGCATGACGATCACGGATGCCCAGGGCCGGGAACGGATGCGGCGGTTCGTGATCCTGCGGCGCGACGTGGTTGACGGCGGCGATCAGGATTACGCACTCCTATTCGATCGTCCGGCAGACGTGCGCAACACCGTCTTTCTGGTGAAGAAGCACGTGGGGACCGACGACGACCGTTGGATGTACCTGCCGAGCCTGGATCTCGTGCGGCGGATCGCGGCGGGAGACAAGCGCACCAGCTTCGTGGGGTCGCACTTCGCGTACGAGGATGTGTCGGGTCGCGGCGTGGAGGAGGACTCCCACGAACTTGTGGAGACGACCGAGGCGTTCTATGTGGTGAAGAACATGCCTGTGGATGCAGGATCGGTGGACTTCAGCTCGTGGACGGTCTGGATCGACAAGGACACATTCCTCCCCGTCAAGATGGAGTACGTGGACGAGAGCGGAGAGGTGTACCGGAGAATCGAGGCGCTGGAGGTGGCCGAGTTCGGGGGGCACCCAACGGTGACCACGATGAAGGTGTCCGATCTCCGTTCGGGCGGTAGCACCGTTTCCGAGTTCAGCAACGTCGAGTACGACTTGGGTATACCAGAGAGCGTTTTCACCGAGCGTACGCTGCGGAGTCCGCCGCGGCAGTGGTTCTCCGTCAGGTAGCGTGATGGGCTGGCGGATGCGGGGGCTATGGATCGTGGGGATCCTGATGGTGTGCCCCGCAGCGGCCCTGGGGCAGGGGCCGGTGGAGATACATGGGTTCGGCGAGGCGGCCGTGGCGAGCCGGTTTCTCGCGGACCCGACCATCTCGGACGACTTCGTGCTCGCCGAAGCACGATTCCGGCTCGATCTCTCCCATTACACGGACCTGGCGGAGCTGTCCTTCAAGGGCGATCTGGTGGCGGACGACGTGATAGACGACGTCGTGATCGACATCCGGCAGGCGGTCATCACCCTGCACGCGAGCTCGTGGTTGGACGTACGCGCCGGGAGGCAGGTGCTCACCTGGGGTACCGGTGATCTCTTGTTCTTGAACGACCTCTTTCCGAAGGACTTCGTCTCGTTCTTCATCGGGCGGGACGAGGAGTTCCTCAAGGCACCGTCGAATTCCGTGAAGTTCAGTTTCTATCCGAAGCCAGTGAACCTGGACCTGGTATGGACCCCGGTGTTCACGCCCGACCGGTACATCACCGGTGTGCGGTTGTCCTACTTCGATCCGTCGGTGCCGGGCCTGGTGAGCGCCGAGACCACGGGTCAACCGCTGACCGCCGTCGAGCCCGCGAAGACGCTCCAGAACGGCGAGTTTGCGGGCCGTCTCTACCGCACGTTCGGCGGCTACGAGCTCGCCCTGTACGGGTACGTCGGCTTCACCAAGCGGCCGTTGGCGTTCGACCCCGTCCTCGACACGCCGACGTTCTCGCGGCTCGGCGCCTACGGAGCCAGCGTCCGAGGCACCGTGGCCGGTGGCATCGGCAATGCGGAGGGCTCGTACTACGACTCCGTGGATGACCGCGCCGGGACCGACCCCAACGTCCCGAACTCCCAGGTCCGCAGCCTCTTGGGGTACGAGCGCGAGCTGTTCGCCAACTTCATGCTCGGGCTCCAGTATCTCCTGCAATGGACGCTTGCCTACGAGGAGTTGATTGCCAACTCCCCGTATCCACAGTTCGAACCGGATGAATTGCACCATACGTTCACTGTGCGGACCACGTATCGGTTTCGTCAGGAGACGATGACCCTATCGCTGTTTGCATTCGTCTCACCAAGTGATGCGGACACGCATCTGCGACCGTCGTTCAGCTACGCCTGGAGCGATGCCGTGAGGCTCGACCTGGGGGCCAACGTCATGGCCGGGAGCGAGAGCGGGTTCTTCGGTCAGCTCGAGCAGAATTCGAACATCTACGGTCGCTTACGGTACAGCTTCTAGAAGGAAGCCTCACATGAGGATCTTGTGCGTGGCTATCGCAGCGGCCGGCCTGATTGCCTGCCAACCCCAACAGCACCGTTCCTGGGAGCCCACCACCCAAACCGTCCCCGGGGAGAGCCTCTTGATTCAGCCCTCCCGACCGCAGGTTGTGGTCGGGGGTAGCGTGCAGCTCACCGCCACTCCATCCAATCCCACCATGCACCTGGAATTGCCGATCCAGTGGGTCTCCAGTAACCCGGATGTGGCAACCGTAGGTGGCAGCACCGGGCCATCGGCGCTGGTCACGGGTATCGCCCCAGGCGAAGCGATGATCTCGGCCCTGGATGCGAAGGGGGTAGGTGGGTACGTGCACGTGCGCGTGCTATAGCAACGCACATCGAGCGCGATCGTCGCCCAGGCCTACGGGGTCCCCGAAGGCGAGGCCGCGGCCGGGATCTGCCTCGCATCAGGGCTCATCGCGGGAGCCGCGGCCTTGCGCCCGGTACCATTCTACGAATTCGTCTCTGTGACTCCGACGCTCAGGATGTCAGCGAGCGCGGATGCCAGTTCGCTTGCGTCGTCGATGTCGCTCAGTTGCGCGATCCGTATGACGCCTTTCCGATGGTGTCGAAGCGAGACGGTGTAGACCATGCCAGCCTCACCCCTCGATGCGCTCCGCACTTCCACTTGGGTTACACCGTCGAACCAGCCCACCACTCGGCCATTGCGCACGATCGAGCGGGCACCGCCGTCAAACACGATGACGTCGCCGGTGATCAACCGCCACAGATTCCGGGCCAGCCCTGGCGCCGCCAACAGCGGTGCCAGCAGGAACACGGCCATCCACGGACGGGCGCGCACGAGCGCGACGGCACCTTCAAGGACTCCCTGGGAATCCTCCGCACGCACCATTGCGGCGAATACGCCGTACCATGCAAGGACAAAGGCGGCAAGCAGGACGGCGGACAATCCGGCCAGGGTCCGCGACTTGGCCACGCGCAGTACCCCCGGTGCCGGCTTCGTGATCGAGACGGGGGTGAGATACCACCATGGTAGGCGGTGCCGCTTCACCCACTCTTCGCCAAAGGGCCTGCGGTCGGTCATTCAGTCACCTGCCTAGCGGAAAACCCCCGAAATCCCAGCAATCTCGGGGGTTCTCTCAATTGGCCCCGATGGACTCGAACCATCATTTCCGGAGCCAAAGTCCGGCGTCCTACCGTTGGACGAGGGGCCAGCGCGCAGGCAATCTACCGCGGATGGGGCAGGGGGTGCCAACCGCCGGGGGTGCGATCGGCGAAGAGGGTGCTGAGAGGGGCGCCCGGAGCGCCCCTCAATCGACGACGCCTTCCCAGCCGGTCGACCGGCGCAGCACGGAGTTTACCGCCTCCTGCAGCTCGGTGGCGTTCAGGGGCTTCACGAGCGTGCGCAGGGCACCGTACTCCTCGGCGAGCGGCAGCTGGTCGGGGCTCACCCCGGACACCGCAATGATCTTCACGTCGGGAAAGCGGTCCTTGAGTTCGCGAATCGTCTTGAGCCCGTTCATCACCGGCATCGCCAGATCCACGATCACGGCGTCCGTCGGCGAGCGTTGGTAGAACTCGAGGCCCACCTCGCCGTTGGGGGCGTAGTGGACTTCGTGCTCGGCGGCCTCCAGCGCCGATCCTGCGGCGAGGCGCGAGACCTCGTCATCGTCGATCACGAGGATGGTAGGCATGACTCCCCCCGGGTCAAAGCCGACTCCATTCCTAAGGGGTTCCGGGCCGGCCGTCAAACAGAACGGCGCCGGCGCAGGGCGCCGACGCCGCTCACGACTCGTCGCCAGGCGAGTCTAGAAGAGCTGGACCCAGCCGCGGGAGCGCAGCGGGCTGCCCGCCGCCGCGGCCATCTGGGCGCGCTGGATGGCACACAGGGAGTAGTTCAGGTCCACCGTCCCGATGAGGGAGTTGTCGTCCAGATCCACGTTGGCCGCCAGCACCCCGCCGTTGAACTTGTTGCCGTTCCCGGCCGACTTGAGCGAGCCACGCACCACTACGATGCCGAAGAACTCGAAGCCGCCCTGGACGCTGAGGTCTCCCTCCACCAGCAGCAGTCCCTGGCCGACGCCCGTGTTCACGGTCACGTCGCCGTTCACGTAGATCACGGGGTAATAGCTGCCACAGGCCCCGGTAGGGTTGAGGGGGTCGCCCCAGTTCTGCTGGTGGCCGATGTTGCAGTCACCACCGCCGTCCAGCCTCGGCCCGAGGTCCTGGTAGTTGCCCGGAGGGAGCTTCTTGTTGGCGAGCCGCTTCAGCGCCTCCCAGTCCCCGTCGCCGTAATCGAAGAACGTATCGTCGTCGATGAACGGGTCCTCGTCCACCTTGGGGTCGCCGGAGACGCACGCGGTCCCCTTGCACCCCCCGGTCCACTTGATGTCGTCTTCAGCGGGCACGCGCAGCCCCGCCCTGGCCTTCCCCGGGGGTGCGCAGGCAGCCCACCCCGGGGGCACGCGGTCGTTGCCATCCAGGCCGGCGCTGCCGCCGATCGTGCCGGGTCCCCGCGTGGTGAGCGCCGCCTGGATGTCGAACATCAGGGAGCGCAGCTTCACGAATGCACCGATGCGCTGCCGCGCCAGGCCCGAGCCGCTGTAGCCGGTGATGTCCACCAGGAAGATCTCGTTGTTGAGGCGGCGCACGGTGCCGTCGTACCTGCCGCTCCCCGCGGCCGATGCTCCTGCGATGGAGTCGGTGCCCATCGGGGGCATGACGTTCCAGGACACCACGTCCCAGTTCGCGATCGTCTCGGCGACACCGTACTCGGCCGCCGCGAACGCCTGCTCCACCTTGCGGGAGTTCTGGCCGGCGCGGTTCTCCAGCATGGCCGACATGAAGAAGCCCGAATCGTGAGTAGCAGGGCGATGCCGCGCTCGTCGCGCAGCCGTGGCATGTGACTCGTTCGACTGGTCATGGTCAGAACCCCCGGTTGTTGCGCAGCGTCACGCGCGTGATGACCGAGTCTTGGACGTAGCCGATCCCACCGCTCGGCAGGTGTGCCGTGCGGGGTGAGCGGCCGCGCACCACGAGTCCGACGCTCGCGACGTCGAGCACCGTCGTCGCGTTGGCCCCCGTGCTGTCGTAGTACGCGAACTGAAGTCCGTCGGCGGTGAGGGGACCCACCAGCTCTTCCATGACACTCCACCCGCCTCCGCGGTTGGCGGCGCGCTGCCCGAGCCAGTAATCCCCTCCGCCGTCCTGATACAGCTCTATCTCTTCGGCCTGGAACCCCCGGATGGGAGCGCCGGCGAAGGTCCCCGCGAGGGCGGAATCCGGCCCTCCCGAGGCTGCCGTAATGGTCACGTTGAGCACCGTTCCCTGCGCACCGTCCGGGCAGTTGCCCGGACCGCTGGCGATCAGCCCACCCACCAGCCAACGGTCGTCGGTGCGGACGGCCGGGTTGCCGTCGCGGAACAACAGGATCGAATCGAGCGCCGAGTTCGGCGCCCGCACGCCGAACTGCAGCGAATCCCGCAGTATGAAGCCCACGCCGCCCACGATGGCCTGTGGTGCCGTGCACAGCACCCCGGTCCAGCGCATCCCGCGGATGCGGAGCTTCGTGGCGCTGGCCGACTGGATGTCGCGGTCCGAGGCATCGAGCTCGCGCAGCGCGTAGGTGAGGTACAGGGCCGCCGCGCGCGTGCTCTGCTGCACGTGCAGCCGCTGCACCTGCGTGCCCGTGATGCGTTGGGTGGAGCCGATGGACTGCTGGATGGCCGCGAGGATCACCCCCAGCATGACCATCACGATCAAGAGCTCGATCAGCGTGAAGCCGCGAGTGCTCAACGCACGCATAGGATCGAGCTCTCCACGGTGTCAGTGCGGATGATGCCCCGCAGTCCAGGATAGGTCACGAGCAGCTCCACGTGGGTGGCGGTGCCGCCATAGGCCGGTTCCACGTCCCACACGAGTTGATAGGCGCCGCCCCGAGTGCTACTGCCGTCTGAGAGGGCGCCGCAGCTCACCCCTCGCATCGTCTCGAGTTGCTCCCGGGCATA
>JBDGYO010000550.1:0-2078 GCA_039584015.1 Gemmatimonadota bacterium
CCGCGTGCCGGTGGAGGTGGAATACGCCTCCGAGTTCCGCTACCGCAATCCCACCGTGGACGAGAACACGCTGGTCATCGCGATCTCGCAGAGCGGGGAGACGGCCGACACGCTCGCTGCGATTCGGGAGGCGAAGCAGCGGGGAGCGCGCACGCTCGGCATCGTGAACGTGGTAGGCAGCTCGATCGCGCGGGAGGTGGACGGCGGGACGTACTTGCACGCCGGTCCCGAGATCGGCGTGGCGAGCACGAAGGCGTTCACCTGCCAGGTGGCGGTGCTGGCCCTGCTCACGCTCCGCATCGGACGGCTACGCTCGCTCTCGGTGCTCCAGGGCCGGGAGATCGTGCGTGCGCTGGAGCGGCTGCCGGATCAGGTGGCGGAGGTGCTGTCGCAGGCGGAGCGGGTCAAGCAGGTGGCGGAGACGTTCATGCGGGCGCAGAACGCGTTGTATCTCGGACGGGGCTACAACTTCCCGGTGGCGCTCGAGGGCGCCCTCAAGCTCAAGGAGATCTCCTACATCCATGCCGAGGGATACCCTGCCGCTGAGATGAAGCACGGGCCGATCGCCCTCATCGACGACATGATGCCGGTCGTCTTCATCGCGCCCAAGGACGCCGTCCACCGCAAGATCATCTCCAACATCGAGGAGGTGAAGGCGCGGCGCGGGCGGGTGCTCGCGGTGGTCACGGAGGGCGACGACGAGGTGCTGTCCCTCCAGCTATTCGCCTATTACACCGCCGTGCGCCGTGGCTGTGACGTGGATCAGCCGCGCAATCTCGCCAAGTCGGTGACCGTGGAGTGAGGGTCGTCCTCCAAAGGGTCAGTCGCGCTTCGGTCAGCGTTGGAAGCCGCGTCGTTGGAGAGATCGGACGCGGCTTCTTGGTGCTTGCAGGCTTCAGCCGGTCTGACGGTGAGGATCAGCTCGAGTGGATGGCTGACAAGGTTGCCGGACTGCGCCTCTTTGCCGACGGCGAGGGGAAGATGAACCTGGGTCTCGCTGACGTGGGCGGTGCTGTGCTCGTGGTGTCGCAGTTCACCTTGTATGGCGACGCGCGCAAGGGGCGCCGTCCCTCGTTCGTTGGCGCGGCCCCCCCGGAGCAGGCGGAGCCCCTGTACGAGCGGTTCGCGGCGGCCCTGGCCCGGCGCGGCATCTCCGTGGAGGCCGGCGAGTTTGGCGCCCTCATGGAGGTGTCGCTCGTGAACGACGGTCCCGTCACGCTCCTGCTCGAGCGATGATCACGCTCGCCTCCAGCTCACCTCGCCGCACGCAGCTACTCGACATGCTGGGCATCGCGCACGAGGTGATTCCCGCCGACGTGGACGAGCGGCCGCGTGCCGGCGAGGAGCCCAAGGCGATGGCGCTGCGGCTCGCCACCGAGAAGGCGCGCGCCGTGTGGGAGCGCCATCCCGAACGGCCGGTGCTGGCGGCCGACACCGTGGTGGTGATCGACGGTGAGATCCTGGGCAAGCCGGAAGGCCCAGCCGATGCCGAGCGCATGCTGGCGACTCTAGCGGGACGCGACCACCGGGTGATCACGGCGGTCGCGCTCGCACAGCCCACCGGCGAGATCCTGCAGGAGTGCGACGTGACGCGCGTGTGGTTCCGCCCGTTGACGCCGGAGCTCATCAAGGCGTACGTCGCCACCGGCGAGTCTCTCGACAAGGCAGGGAGCTACGGGGTGCAGGGTGGGGGTGCCGTGTTGGTGGAACGTGTGGAAGGAGACTTCTTCGGGGTGATGGGTCTGCCCTTGCGCCTCGTCGTGGCCTTGCTCGAGGCGGCTGGGATGCCCTATCGCTTCACTCGATAGACCGGGACCGCCTGTGCCTTCCCCTTGAGGTCGAGTGGCTCGAGGGACTCCACCTCTGGCGGGTTCTTCAAGACCTTGTAGAACGGCTCGGAGATCAGGATCTCGCCCTCCGCCGCCTTGGAGCAAAGCCGCGACGCTGTGTTCACCGCGTCACCAATCACCGTGTACTCCAGTCGCCGGTCGCTACCGATGTTGCCGGCGAACACCTCGCCGAAGTTGATCCCGATCCCGATCTCGACCTGCGTGCGGCCGTCCTTGGCCCACTTCTCG
>JBDGYO010000153.1:0-7437 GCA_039584015.1 Gemmatimonadota bacterium
TGGGTTCATAGTCGGCTTCGACCATGACACGATCGATACGTTCGACAGACAGTATCAGTTCATCATGCAGTCGGGAATCCAAACGGCGATGCTCGGGCTCCTGACTGCGCTGCCCAAGACACCCCTTCATGAACGCCTGCAAGAGGAGGGAAGACTCATTGCTGGCGCGACAGGTGCAGAGAATACGCGGCTCGCCACGAACATCATTCCCAAGCGGATGGGCTATAACGAGCTGGTTGAAGGATACCGGAGACTGCTACGTCGGCTGGTGCGATATGACAACATTGCGGGTCGCATCAAGAACAAGATCCGCTATTTGAAGCATCCACTCGGAGGACGTGAGTGGTCGTGGGCGGAGCGGCTGCACATGCTCGGTAGGATCATTACCCACGGACTCATGTGGGGTGGGATCGCGCGGTTCTTTCATTTCTGTCGATCCATCCCGCTCTCGAAGCCGAGACTCATTCCCCTGGTGGTACAGGATTGGGTCGTTGGGTTGGCGATGCGGGATTATGTCAACCGCTACTTTGCTGCGAAGGTTGGCACGGTAGGCGTGCTGCAAGAGGGTTACTTCAGGTCGATGGAGAAGGCCTTTCGGCGCTACGTGCGCCAGGGCGCCTTGAAGCTGTCCCTGGATGAAGTGAAGAACGGGGCTGCGAACCTGTCGCTCTCCATGAAGGCGGGATTGGATCGACGGTTCTTCGCGCGCGCCGGGCGCCACCTTGAGGACGTGCTCTCAGACACGACGTCGTCCATCACCATCCACATCGAAGAGCTCCACGCAGCTCAACGTCGTCACGTGAAGCGCATGTTGAATCGGCTGTCCCGCTACGGTGATCGGATGTACATCGGCGTGCGCGAGGAGTTGAGAGAGATGATTGAGATCGACTGGTCGGCGTTCAAACTCGTTCCGGAGTCCTAAGGCACGGGTCCTTACTGACCTCGGAATCGCCTCACCAAAGGAGATGCTCCGATGAAGGTCAATGTCCTGATGGCCGTGAATGCGATCGTGGCGGGCCTGTTCGGAATCGGCTTTGTCCTCGTACCCGCTCAGGTGTTGTCGCAGTACGGCATCACAACAGACGCGCCGTTTGACCTCGTGAGCCAATTGCTCGGCGCTGCGCTCATCGGGTTCGCAGTCCTCACGTGGACAGCCAGGAACGCCACGGGCTCAGAGGCCGGGCGCGCGATCCTGCTGGCGCTATGCGTCGCCGACGCTATCGGCTTCGTCGTTGCCCTGATCGGCCAGCTTGGCGGGGTCGCGAATGCACTTGGCTGGTCGACAGTCGCGATCTATCTGGTGCTTGCATTGGGATTCGGGTATTTCCGGTTTGCGAAGCAGGCACTGGCCTGAGCAGGGATGTACCAGCGCCCGGCCCTGCGCCGGGCGCTGTTGCTTCCGGTCACCCAATCCCGAGTAGCAGAGCCGCGCTGCTGTAAGCCTCTTCGTGTTTGGCCTGTACCTCCTCGTCATTGGCACCGGGTTTCTGGTTGTGCCGAACTTCTTCCTCGCGCTGTTTGGGTTGCCAGCAACCGGTGAAGTGTGGATAAGGGTCATGGCCATGCTGTTGCTGTTCCTCGGCTGCTATGACGTCCTGTCCGCCAGAGCGGAATTCAAGCCGTTCTTTCGGTGGAGCGTGCCCCTTCGCGCCTCGGTGATCTTGTTCTTCGCCGCCTTTGTGATGTTGCGAATGGTCCAGCCGGTGCTTCTCCTTTTCGGAGCGATCGACCTCCTGGCGGCCGTGTGGACTGCGGTTGCCCTCCGCGTCGATGCACGCGCAGCCGCTGCCTAACGCGCGGAGGTACTGACTCCCCACTATGAGCGACCGCCCACGCCCCCGTGGCCGGATTTCGTTCGCCAGTGTACCGGCGGAGCTGCCCGGGCACCGATCACTCCTCCAGCCTTTGGTGTTCCTGTCGAACATTGCGCTGGCGGCCTGGATATACCCGTGCTGGAGAACGGTCCGCATCCGCTGGGAACCAGGCCTGGACGGCTTGACACGACTGATCCAGAGTACCGGAAGGCCTTTGATCTTCTACTCGTGGCACGCCTACGAGCCCATTACTCTGTGCGCTTTCCGAGACGTTCCTCCTGAGTTGATGCCCACCGGCATCGGGCATGACGGACTCCTCTCGCGCATGTTGCAGCAAGCCACGGCGCGGTTTGGCTTCCGTCTGTGGATCTATCGCCGCAACTCCCCGATCCCGCCAAGGCAGCAGATCATCGAGATGGTGCAAGAGCGGGGATGTCACATCGGGTTGTTTGCCGATGCAGGTGGACCCTATGGTCGCGTGAAGCCTGGACTACCCGAGATCGCCCAGGCGACCGGCGCCTGGCTTGTACCGCTGATCGTGCGCGGTCGGCCAGTCATCGAGTTCGCGCGACCATGGCACTACATCTTCCCTTTGCCGTTTTGCACAGTGCTCGCATCCCACGGAGATCCCATTGACGGACGGGAGGCCACGGTCGACCGATGCCAGGAGGCACTGGACTCCGTGGAGGGTCATACGCAAGTCACGTGACTCATATCAACTCTTGCACGAGCCTCTACCTGTTCCGCTCTCGGAGGGTGCGAAATAGCTCTGTGAACTGAGCAAGCTCGCGGCGCCATCGACAAGTGTGGAGGACATCATGGACAGTCTAGCAATTGCACGACTCGGCCTCGGCCTGCTCGGGGTACTGGCAGCCGTTCAGGGTGTAGTCGCCTTTCCGGGGCTCGCCGGCGACGCCACGGTCGTGGTGGGAGAGCACGGCATGGGCGCGGGGCTCTTTGCTGTCTTACTCCCGTTTCTAGCCATTTGGATCATCTCGTACTATCTCGTCTTCCGTAATCTCACCCTCGCCAGGCTTCTCTCCGCTCCGAACCGCGCGTCCGTGGAGACCGAGTCCCCGCTGTTGCCGCAGGTCTTGGTGGGCCTCGCTGGCGTGCTCATACTCGCATACTCGCTCCCCAGCATCGTTCTGAGCGTGGGTGTAGTCCTGCGCCAGGGTTCGCTGAAGCTAGGTCAGGACTTTTGGAACGTCGCGATTGCGTACACCGCCCAAGCAGGGCTCGGGATTGCTCTCGTGCGACGGCCAGACATCCTCCTCAAACTCTGGAGCCGTCGTGACGCTGAGGGCAGCGCGTGACACTGACAGTTCCTGCGGACCCCTCCTCGTCCCTCGCGCTGGCTGCCGACGGGGTGTAGCTTATCTCTTCATTCCCTGAAGTAGGTGCAAGCTGCATTGGACCCGGGAGGATTCTATGAAGCGCTTTGCCGCACTTTGCTGCGCGGCCCTGCTGGTCGGCTGCGCCCCTGCCGACGAACAGGCCTCGATGGAGACAGCCACCATCTCGCTCGCGGACGTCGCGGGGGTGTGGTCGATGGAAGCGTTGCCGGAGACTGGAGACAGCGCATTCGTCACGTACGAGCTGGTCGTGACCGACGACACCGAGGGTTGGACAGTCACCTTCCCTGACAGAGAGCCCATTCCCGTACGGGTGGTCGCTGTCGAAGGAGATAGCATCGTCGTGGATCTCGGACCCTTCGAGAGCGCACTGCGCGAAGGTGTGATGGTCTCGACACGGAGCGTGGTCCGGCTCCAAGATGGCAACCTGGCCGGCACGTTCGTGGCTCGCTATGAGACCACCGAAGCCGATTCGGTGCTCCGCGGCCGACAGCGGGGGACGCGCGCAGAGTAGGCAGCCGGGGCGCCCTCATTCCGGCGCCAGTTCCACCAAACTGCGAGACTAGATGGCAGCGGCCAAGCGCGACTTCATCCACTCGGACGCACCGGAGCCGCATCGCGCCCGCACCAAGGCGCTGCTGCGTGCTCACCCTGAGATACGAAAGCTCATAGGACCCAACCCCACGACGTTCCTGTGGATCTCGGGGATCGTGGCGCTCCAGGTCGCACTCGCCTTCTTCGTGCGCGACCGCTCCTGGTGGTTGGTCGTCGGCTTGGCGTATACCATCGGGGCGTTCGCCAACCACTCGCTCTTCGTGCTCATCCACGAGGCGGCGCACCGGCTGGTGTTCAAGCGCAAGTTCCCCAACATGGTGGCCGGCCTGGTGGCGAACCTGCCGCTCTTCTTCCCGAGCTCGGTCGCGTTCAAGAGGTACCACCTCAAGCATCACGCATTTCAGGGCGTGTACGAGCTCGACGCCGACGTGCCCTACCGCTGGGAGGCGCGGCTCATAGGGCGCTCGTTCATCGGCAAGGCGCTGTGGCTGCTGATCTTCCCCGTCTTCCAGGCGCTGCGGCCGCTGCGCCTCAAGGAGGTCGAGCACATAGATGCCTGGACCATCACGAATCTCGTGATGCAGGTGGGATTCGATCTCGCGCTGCTGCTGGTGTGGGGTCCCCAGGCGCTGGTCTACGTGACGCTGTCCTTCTTCTTCTCGATCGGCCTCCACCCGCTCGGGGCCCGATGGGTCCAGCGCCACTACCTGACCGGGAACGGCGGGCAGGAGACGTTCAGCTACTACGGTTCGCTCAACCGGCTCGCCTTCAACGTCGGCTACCACAACGAGCACCACGACTTCCCCTCGGTAGCCTGGAACCGCCTGCCCCAGATCAAGGCCATCGCTCCCGAGGCGTACGAGAACCTCCACTACCACAAGTCTTGGACGCGCCTCCTGTTCCGCTTCCTGTTCGACAAGGACCTGACGCTGTACTCGCGGATGGTGCGCGACGACCGCGGTGGGGTGAAGCTGAGCGACGGGGTCAAGCTAGACGTGGAGCTGCAGGAAACGGTTCCGGTGTAACGCTCAAGTCCTCATGCCAGAGCAGCGCCGCTCTGCTCAGTAGCCCTCTGTTCGGAACCGAATCACGAGCAACCTTCTCCCGGAACCACCGGAGCGCCACGCGGTTACTCTCATGTACGAGGGATGTCCCAGTCCCAGGCCAATCGGAGGTAACCATGCGATCATGGCTCCGAGTATCCATCTGCCTCTTCGCCGTCGGCTGCATCAGCACGAACGTGCAACGCCTGGATCACACGGCTCGCCCGGCTCAGTCGCCCGATTCCGTGATAGTGCTCATCGAGGAGCCGCAGCAACCTTACACGGTTATTGCGGTCATCGAATCGAAGGGTAAGTCGGTGTTTGACGGCTTCGACGATCTGCGCAAAGAGATGGTCGCCGAAGCGGCGAAGCTTGGCGGAGAAGCCCTGATCGTGGGACCGGAATCCACCGACACCAAATTCATCTTCACCGGCATCGTCATGATCAGGTCTGACACGAGGAACCTGACTGGCGAGGTCATCGTGTACGATCCGTCGCGCTTCTAGTCAACGACGCAAGAAACGCCGGCTCAATCGTCCGCAAGCTCCGTCCGCGGCCTGGGCGCTTGTGCTTACGGCCGCCCCGCGCATCCGTTGACCAGGGTAACCTTCCTTGACAGGCCACCCCCCGGGAAGCAGTATCCGCGATTGAACTGGCGGATGTACCTCCCGCTCCGCCGTTGACGGATAGGTCTTGCTGGCGAACGGCGCCCTCGCTGCGCGGGCGCTCGTCCCTCCGCAACATCCTACCAGCCATCGGTCGGGTATCCGCCTGACACAGCTTCATCTAGACAGGTGTCTGAAGGGCCTGCTCAACGGCCTCATGGACATCGATACTCACCATCGTCCCGAGGAGAGACACCAATGGTCAGTACCACACCACGCGCCCGACTCGCCACTCCGTGGCGAGGACTATCCATCCTTTTCCTTGGCGTCGCACTGGGGCTGTTGCTCCCTGCCACCGCGCTCGCACAGCACGACGTGATCGAGAGCGCCATGAGCGCCGGTCCCGCCTCGGTGAGTAAGCACGCGGCGGTCATGAACTGGGACCTGGAGACCGTGCGCGAAGGAACGAACGGCTGGACCTGCCTGCCAGACCGGCCCGACACGCCCGGGAACGATCCGTGGTGCGTGAACGAGCCGTGGCTCAACTTCCTCCAGGCGTATGTCGGCCAGACGGAGCCGACGTACACGACCGTAGGCATCGCCTACATGCTGCAAGGCGACACGCCGGTCAGCAACACGAATCCCTACGCGAGCGAACCCACGTCGCCGGAGGATTGGGTCGAGGGCCTGGGGCCGCACCTCATGGTCATCGTACCGGACCTCGCGATGCTCGAGGGTGTGTCCGCGGATCCGTACAACGGGGGACCCTGGGTCATGTGGCCGGAGACGCCGTACGCGCACTTGATGATCCCCATCGAGTCATTCTCGAAGAAGTAGTAGCGCAGGCGGCACCGCGCCGGGCGGGGGCGCGGTGCTGCAGGTGCTGGAGGAACACTGCAGGACGTCCCTCGGGTCGAGACGGTTCAGGCGACTAGCATCGGGAGAGCATCATGAAGCGAGCGACCATCGTCGAGTACGACACTGCGCCTCCCGAGGTGCAGGCCATCTACGACGAGATCATGGAAACGATGGGAAGCCAGGACGTGCTGAACGTCTTCAAGGCCCTGGGGAACAATCAGCACGTGCTCCGCGCGGTATGGTCGATGCTCAAGAACACCCTCGTCGAAGGGGAGATTCCGGCACTGCTGAAGGAGTTGATACTCTTCCGCATCTCGATCAATGCAGGGAATGAGTACTGTACGTCTCTGCATGCGCACGCCGCTTGTAGTCTGGATTCAACGTTGAATTACGACGACTTGAAGGCCCTGTCGGAGGGTGAGGCGCTCGCCAAGCTCCCAGCCTCGTATCAGGTGGCGCTGGACATTGTCTCGCGAGCTGCCCTGGAGCCGAAGAGCGTAGCCCGCGACGATTTCGAGCTGGAAGAGGAACTGCGAGACGCCGGGTTCTCGGAAGGGGAAATCGATGAGCTACTGGCCGTCGGGTACTTCGCGGTCATGATGAACAGCGTGACCGACGCGTACGACATTCCGTGGGAGGCACCGTACCCTCCCGAAGCCTCGTAACCCACGCCTCCGACGGGTTCCCCTGGCCGGTAGCCAGCCCCCCGGAACTCGCGGTGACTCCGTGCAATGACCACTGAAGGTGCGCTCTCGACGCTCTCGCGATACGAGGCGCTCTTCGAGCTCTCGAGCGAAATCAACGCCTCCACGGACATTGCTCAGGTGGGCGAGCTCCTCGCACGCCGCTTGAAGTATGTCGCAGACGTCTTCTCGTGGCGCTACTTCAGCCTCGAGCCCGAAGCCTCGCATACCGGCGGACAGCGTGTTGCCATCGTCGTGGATGGCTTCCGGGGCCGGGCGACCGTGGACCAGATACCGGCCGATCAACTGTGCAGTGTCGAGGTGGACCTGTGGAAGGGGAGGAAATCGCGCTTCCTCGAGGCAGAGGAGCTCGAAAGCGCAAAGCAGACGCTTCCCGAGCAATTCCGCAAACCCACCATCGTGCAGATATACGTGTGCCCGCGCTTCGGCACCGGCAACCTCGAGAGCATGCTGCTCTACAGCAAGGTACGGAGTCCCTTCAACGAGCTGGACGTGAAGTTCCT
>JBDGYO010000154.1:0-6154 GCA_039584015.1 Gemmatimonadota bacterium
GGAGCCGCCCAGGCCTACGCCACGCACCGCCGCTGGGTGCCGATGTATCACTTCGTGGCTTCGGCCTTGCTATTCGCGAGCCTCGTGTACGCCGTGTGGAACGCGATCTCGTCGCTTTCCCTGCAAAGCGTGATGTACCTGGTGCTCGTGCTTGCAGTGATCATCGTGTTCTTCTACTCTCGCACCTTCCCGCTGGCCGTGCAGGACCGGCTCATCCGTTTAGAGGAGCGCATGCGGCTCGAGCGTGTTCTGCCCGAGACGCTGCGCCGCCGCATCCACGACTTCACGACCGGCCAGCTGGTGGGCCTACGGTTTGCGAGTGACGCGGAGCTGCCGGCATTGGCGCAGCGTGTACTGGACGAGAACCTGCAAGACCGCGAGCAGATCAAGCGGGAGATCGCGCAGTGGCGGGCAGACCATCAGCGGGCGTGAGGCGGGACCGCATGGTTACGCCTGCAACCCTTAGATCGGTGCGGGTTATCTCAGGGTAGGGAGGCGGAGCACATGCGGCGCAGGGTTCGTACACTTCTCGCGATCGTCCCACTCTTCGCAGGCGCCTCGCTGGCGGCGCAGGAGGCAGCGCCGTCACTCGACGGGTACGTGCTGGAGCGGAAGGTGCGGGAGCGCTGGCTCAACGGTCGGCAGCAGCCCGCCTTCACGCCGACTGTCACGTCGACCGACCTCACCCACCTGGACTCGGAGCGCGCCACCGAGAACGGCCGCGTGCTCCATGTGCGGCTGCGCCGCGGCACGGATCCGATCCTGTATCCCGCGATCATCGAGCTCGACGGGCACGGTCGGCTCCTGCGAGCGGAGATCGGGGCGATGCGGCCCCACATCAAGGATTCGCGCGATGATCGGGAGGTACTGCTGCGCTTTCAGCGCCGCAGTCGCCACGCCGATGCGCTGGACCTTCCCGACGTCCGTGTGTGGGACCTCGTCCCGTCCTATCACCCGGCGGTGCTCGAGCCCGGAATGTCGTGGGCCGACACCATCGAGGTTAGCGTAGAACGCTTCGGCCAGCGGCAGCGTATTGCGGGACCACGCCAGCGCACGGTGCTCGGCGACACGCTGATAGGAGAGCGACGACTCTGGGTCATTCGCGACAGCGCCGACATCCAGTACGCGCAGACCAGCTCATACCTGGAATTCAGCCTCGGTGCCGAGGTATGGATCGAACGCGCCGGGCGCGGCACGACTCGCGGCATCTACGTCTACGACCCCGCCATCGGGCTCGCGCATGCGCGGTGGGATACGACGCAGCTCGCCGGGGAGGCTTCCCTGCGCCTCCCCGACGGCCGAGTGTTCACCACGCCCGCCCAGTACGAAGCGGAGCGGTGGCTCACGCTGAGAGATCCGGCAGGTCACGCCGCCGTGGAGGCGAAGTGGCTCGAGGAGCGCCGCCGACAGTGGACCGGACCCATCATCACCCCGGGTCCGTTGGGGCGGCGGCTGCAGCAGGGGGATGCCGCGCTGTGGGATTCGCTGCTGACGGTGTGGCACGAGTCCCGCGATCCCGACGAGCGTGCGGGGTTTCGGCTGCCGTTCTACTACAGCGCTCGACAGGTGCCCGGGCGCAACATCCAGCTCGCCCAGTTGGCGCTCGAGGCCGGCGACACGACAGAGGCTGTGAGGCTCACCCTCGACATCGATCTGTGGAACGAAGCGGATGTGGCCTTCCTCCTCCCGTTCATGGACGACCCCGGGCTGACCTTCGCGTTTGGCCTGGACGCCTATCGGTTGTACCACACTCCGATGGACCGGATCGTCAACAACGCCCCCGTGCTGCGGGCGGATGTGGCCGAGTGGCCCTGCACGCCGGAGGCGTGCGCTCTCCTGGCAGCGCAGGTGGAGACCGCCACCGAACCGCGGCTGCTGGATCTCGCGCTGACGATGAACCTCGCCATGGATCCGGAGGCCTGGTACGCGCGAGTCCTGGAGCGGGCCGAGCAGGGTTCGTTGCTCGCGCGCTGGGCCCACGCGCTCGCCGACGGAGCAGCGACCTGGTACAACGCGACACCGCCCGTTCCAGCGGATGCGTCGGACTGGAGGGGATGGCTGGAGTGGATGGGAGGGCGCCTGCAGTACATGTCCCCGGCCAAGATTGGGCTGGACCTGTACGAAGCGCGTACCGGCGCCTCGCTGGTCGACACGTTCCGGCTGTACCACGACGAAGCGACGTCTGACTCGGCGCGCATGGTGTTCGGCTACCTCCTTGGCAGGCGGGGCGGCGTGACCCCCGAGATGGTCGCCGAGTACTTGGACAGCGACTCCGAGTTGCGCAGGGCGGCGGGGCGGGGCCAGCTCGGCTCCCTGTTCCGAAACCACTCCGAGCCGGCCGACTCCGCCACGGCAGCCGAGTTGGCCGATGGGGCGGTAGAGTATGTGGTGCGCGGCACCGCGCCATGGGCGGGTCTCGAGGAGGTCCGGCCCTGGCGACCGGAGTCGGATGAGCGGGGTATCGAGCAGCCTCGAAACCTGGAACAGGCACCGCTGTGGCTCCTGGTGGACAGCCTTCCGCCCGAGGTCGCCGCAAAATGGGGTGAGGAGTTCGCGTTTCTCAGCGGGGCCGACTGGGAGGCACGAGACGGACTCCTCCCCGGTGTGCTCATCACCGTTCGAGCCATTCGGCAATCGGGGGATTTTGCAGAGGTGCGGATCGAGTGGGACGGACGCCTCGACCGGCGTGACGTTGGCACTCCCTACCGCTACGCAGCGTATGAGACGTTCTACCTCAGAAAGGTGGGCGGCCAGTGGGTCTACGTGTCGGGCGGGAGGCGGATCACCTGACTTGATGCCTCGCGGCGCGCACGCGTGCCACGTGGCGACCCCTGGCACCCCCTCACGCACGCAGGTATCCTAAATCGAAGCCGGAAACTCATCGACGCGCGGCGTGCGTGTCGGAGTGGGACGACGTTGGGAGAGGCTGCAGCCTCCGGGGAGGAGCGCATGTCGTTGCGAGTGACGTATCGAATGCTTCGTGCGTCGTCGGCGCTGGTGGCGGTTACGCTGCTGGCGCCGCTGTCGCTTTCGGCGCAGGCCACTGATGAGCAGATCCTGAGTGCTCTCCGCTGGCGCAATATCGGGCCGGCCAATATGGGTGGTCGCATCGTGGACATCGAGGCCGTCGAGCACGACTTCACGGTCGTGTTCCTCGCGTCGGCGTCGGGTGGCGTGTGGAAGTCGGTGAACGCCGGCACCACGTGGCAGCCGATCTTCGATGATTACGGCTCGGCCTCGATCGGTGACGTCGGGCTGTTCCAGCCGAACCCCGACATCGTGTGGGTCGGAACCGGCGAGGCGAACAACCGCAACAGCGTCGCGTGGGGCGACGGCATCTACAAGTCGGTGGACGGTGGCGAGACGTTCGAGCACAAGGGGCTCGCCGAGACGCATCAGATCGCGCGCGTCGTGCCCCACCTGAGCGATCCCGATCTCGTGTACGCCTGCGCCATCGGTCACCTGTGGGGGTACTCGGGCGACCGCGGGCTGTTCAAGACCTCCGACGGCGGCGAGGGGTGGGCCAAGCTGGCAGGCGGGCTCCCCGACGACGACGAGACGGGATGCATCGACCTGGTCATGCATCCTACGAACCCCGAAATTCTGTACGCCGCGTTCTACCACCGGTTGCGTCAGCCCTGGACGTTCCACAGCGGCGGACCAAACGGGGGGATCTTCAAGTCCAGCGACGGCGGGGCCACGTGGAGCAAGCTCACGAACGGCTTGCCTGCGGGGGAGACGGGGCGCATCGGTCTCGCGCTCTACCGCAGCAATCCCGACATCGTGATGGCCTTGGTAGAAGCGGAGCGCACCAACGATCTCGCGATTCCGGGCTCGGGCGTCTACCGCTCGGAGGACGCCGGTGCCACCTGGACGTACGTCAACACCTACAACAACCGGCCATTCTACTACAGCCAAATCCGCATCAACCCGCTGAACGACCAGCGGGTGTACCTGCTGACCACGCGCTTCATGGTGTCGGAGGACGGCGGCGCGACGCTGCGCAACGGGAGCGAAGACCAGGAGATCCACGGCGACTTTCACGCGATGTGGCTCGACCCGAACGATGCGGACCGCTACTACATCGGGGACGACAAGGGGCCGCACCTCACGCACGACCACGGCGAGCACTTCGTCTTCTTCGACAACATCGCCATCGGGCAGTACTACCGCATCGGCGTGGACATGCGGGACCCGTACTACGTGTATGGAGGGCTGCAGGATAACGGCACCTACGGCGGTCCCAGCTTTGCGCGCGACGTGCGGGGCATCCTGAACGACCGCAACTGGAAGCTGCATTGGGGCGACGGGATGGACATCCAGGTCGATCCTACCGACTGGCGTACGCTGTATACCGAGGCCGAGAACGGCAGCTTCCGGCGCTACGATGTGGAGACGCACCGTTTCTCGGGCACGCCCCCAACGCCTCGTAGCCTCACCAACTACGAGGACGTGGTACCCGAAGAGGAGCGGCAGGCGGGACGGGAGTTCCGCTACAACTGGTCGGCGCCGCTGGTGATGTCACCGCACGATCCCCAGACGCTGTTCCTTGGCGCGCAGTATCTGTTCAGGACTACGGACGGCGGAGACAGCTGGACCATCATCTCACCGGATCTCACGACCAACGATCCCGAGAAGACGCTGCGGGGCCAGAGTGGCGGGATCACACCGGACAACACCGGCGCCGAGCTCCACTGCTCGATCACATCGGTGTCACAGTCGGCGATCACCCCCGACGTGATCTGGGTGGGCACCGACGACGGCAACGTGCAGGTCACGCGCGACGGCGGCACGACGTGGACCAATGTGCGGCGCAACATCCGCGGTGTGCCCGACGGGATCTGGCTGGGCCGACTGGAGGCGTCGCACTTCGATGTCGGCACCGCGTACGTGACCTTCGACGGCCACCGCAGTGACGTGTTCACGCCCTGGGTCTTCAAGACCACCGACTTCGGGCGGAGCTGGACCAACATCAGCGGCAACATCCCCGACGGGCAGGTGGTGCACGTCATCCGCGAGGATCTGCGGAACCCCAACCTGCTGTTCGTGGGGACGGAGTTCGGGGTGTTTGTCTCGTGGAGCGGCGGTGACCGCTGGGCGCCACTCAAGAACGGCTTCCCCACGGTGGCGGTGCAGGATCTGGTCATCCATCCGCGCGACAACGACCTGGTCGCTGGCACCCACGGTCGCTCCATCTGGATACTGGACGACCTCACGCCGCTGCAGCAGCTGACCGGCCAGGTAGCGGCGTCCGATGCGCATCTGTTCGAGCAGCGTATCGCCACCCTGTGGGAGAACACCAGCCGGGGTGGCCAGCGGGGTCACTTCTGGTTCGCCGGCGAGAACCCGCCCACCGTCGAGCCGACCTCCAGCCTGCCCCGAGCGCGATACCGCAACAACGCCGCGGTGACGTACTACCTCGGCAGCACAACGCAGTCGGGGAGGCTCGAGATCACAGACGAGGAGGGCGGGTACCGACACGTCACCGGGGTGGCGGGTGAGCCAGGCATTCACCGCTATCTGTGGAACCGGGAGTTCGATCCCGACCCGCTGACCGAGCAGCAAAAGCAGGTGGTCGCCGCGGCGTTCGAGCGTATTCTGGAGCTGGTCAGCGGAGGCTTCCGGGGGCGGGTGCAGCGGGCGTACCAACGCTTCCAACAGGCGGAGACTCCCACCGCGGAGCGGCAGGCCACAAGCTTCCTGCTCAACCTGAACCAGTTTCTGGATACGGGCCTCACTGAGGAGGAATACGGCATGCCCACGGCGGGACCCGGTACGTACCGTCTCACGCTGACGGTGGAAGGGACGAGCTACATCGGGATTCTGCAGATCCGTGCCGATCCGTTGCTGAAGCGGTAGCGCGGAGGCCATTGCGCGCCCCTGTCCGGGGGCTAAGCTCAAGTGTCGGCGCTCGCCGCCGGATCCCCAGTGTGGCCGCCGGCGTTGCAGTGATAAGACGAAGTGGAGGAGTACCATGAGTAAGGCGAATCAGATGTTCCCACGTGCCAGGATTCCGTACGGTACGTGGGGCAGCAGCTATTTCCCCGCATGGCAAACATCGGCGCTGGCAGAGGTCAACATCGGCCAGTTCGCCGGCGAGTCGATGAACCGCATCCTGGGGCTCCGCAAGGTGCCCAAGAGCGAGCTCGACTAC
>JBDGYO010000551.1:0-2721 GCA_039584015.1 Gemmatimonadota bacterium
TCGAGGCCTCCCGCGACGAGTACCGCTCCCATCACCTCCCGGCGGACATGGAGTTCTCGCAATCGGTCAGCCGCGAGATCACCAATGAGCGCTCGGGCTCCGCCGGCGATGTCGCATGGATGCTCACGCAATCGCACAGCGCGGGCACGTTCCGCGAGCGACCGATCGACGTCCGGGGCGTCGAGACGATGCTGCTGCGCCGCACCACGGACGGCTGGCGCATCGTGCACATCCACTGGTCGTCGCGCCGGCTGCGGACCGACTCCGGCGGCTAGGTGGTTAGCGCCTTGCGCGCCACCTGCCAGCGGCGCCACAGCAGGTAGATCGCCGGGATCACCACCAAGGTCAGCACGGTTGCGGTGAGCATGCCGCCGACCATGGGGGAGGCAATGCGCTTCATTACATCACCTCCTGCGCCGGTGCTCCACATGATGGGTGCGAGACCGGCGATGATCGCCGTGACGGTCATGATGACGGGCCGCAGCCGCTCGAGCGCTCCCTCCCGCACGGCGTCAGCGACGTCCGCGCTGCTTCGCATGCGGCCCTCCAGCCCGCGGCGGTGGAATGCTTCATCCAGGTAGATCAGCATCACCACCCCGGTCTCGGCAGCGACGCCCGCCAGGGCGATGAAACCCACCCAGACGGCGACGCTCGTGTTGTAGCCCAGCAGCCAGAGGAACCAGATCCCCCCCACCAGCGAGAACGGCAGGGCGAGCATCACGATGAGAGACTCGGCGACGCCGCGGAAGTTGAGGTATAGCAGGAGGAAGATGATCGCCAGCGTCACCGGGACCACCACGCGCAGCTTCTCCGCCACCCGCTGCATGAACTCGTACTGCCCGCTCCACACGAGGGTGTATCCAGGCGGCAGCGAGAGTTGCTGCGCCACCACTTGCTGCGCCTCCCGCACGTAGCTGCCGACGTCCACCCCCTCGATGTCCACGAAGACGATAGTGACCGGGAAGGCATCCTCGGTCTTCACCGCCATCGGGCCCTGAAGAACCTCGACCGTCGCGACCTGTCCCAGTGGGATCTGGGCACCGTCCATCGTCGGCACCAGGACCTCGCGCAACTTCTCTACATTGTCCCGCAGCTCACGAGGATAGCGCACGTTTACGGCGTAGCGTTCCCGGCCTTCGACGGTGACGGCGGCAGTCACCCCGCCGACCGTGGCCATGATCGCGCGGTGGACGTCTCCCACGTTGAGGCCGTAGCGAGCCGCTTCTTCGCGATCGATATCGATGTCCACGTAGTAGCCCGAGACGCCGCGCTCGGCAAATGCGCTTCGCGTGCCGGGCACCGCCTGCATGATGCGCTCGACCTGTTCGCCGAGGGTCTGGAGGGTGTCCAGGCAGCATGTCGATCCTCCCCTTGATGGGCATGGTCCAAGCGTTGGTCACCCCGGGTAGGCTGACGGCGCGATCCATCTCCGTGATGAGGCGGTTGTACGTCATGCCCGGGCGCCATTCGTCCTTAGGCTTGAGCGTGATCGTCGTCTCGAACATGTCGAGCGGCGCCGGATCGGTGGCCGTGTTCGCCCGCCCAGCCTTGCCGAGCACCGTCTCGACCTCGGGGAACGAGGCGAGCACGCTGTCCTGCCACCGCATGATCTGTCGTGTCTGGGCAATGGAGACACCTGGTACTGTGGTGGGCATGAACAGCACCGACCCCTCCAGCAGCTCCGGCATGAACTCGCTGCCCAGGCGCCGCCATGGGAACACCGTGACCGCGAGGACCAGCACGGCCCCCGCAACGACGATCCAGGGACGCCGTGTCGCGAACCCGATCACCGGACGGTACACCCACCGGAGCGCGCGGTTCACGGGATTGCTTGCCTCCGGCTTGATCTTGCCCCTGATCAGGTAGCCCATCAGCACCGGAACGAGCGTGATGGACAGGAGTGCCGATCCAGCCATGGCGAACGTCTTGGTGAACGCGAGCGGCTTGAACAGCCGCCCCTCCTGCTGCTCCAGCGAGAACACCGGCAAAAAGCTGAACGTGATGATCAACAGGGAAAAGAACAGCGGCGGCCCCACCTGCTTGGCGCTCTCCAGCACGATCTCCCAGTGGTCGACCGTGCCCTCGGCCCGCTCGAGATGCTTGTGCATGTTCTCGATCATCACGATTGCGCCGTCCACCATCGCGCCGATGGCGATCGCGATGCCGCCCAGGCTCATGATGTTGGCGCCCACTCCGATCGCCCGCATCGTGATGAATGAGATCAGGATGCCCAAGGGGAGCGTGACGATGGCGACGAGAGCCGACCGGGCGTGGAGCAGGAACAAGACCGCCACCGCGGCCACGATCAGCGATTCCTCGATCAGCTTCTCGCGCAAGTTCTCGATGGCCCGGTGGATCAGGTCGCTACGGTCATACGCCGTGCGGATCCGCACGTCGGCCGGCAGGCCCTGCTGGATCTCGGTAATTCGGTGTTTGATGGCCTCGATGGTCTTCAGGGCGTCCGAGCCGAACCGCATCACGACGATGCCGGCCACAACCTCCCCGCGGCCGTCCAGGTCCGCGGCGCCGCGCCGCGGCGCGGGGCCGAGTCGTACGGTAGCCACGTCGGCGACGCGGATCGGCGTGCCGCCCGGCGTGGCGCCGACCGTGACGTTCTCGATGTCGGGAATGCCCTTGAGATATCCCAGGCCGCGGATCATGTACTCCCGGCCCCCCATCTCGAGCACGCGGGCGCCGATATCGACGTTGTGCGCGCCGATC
>JBDGYO010000155.1:0-6583 GCA_039584015.1 Gemmatimonadota bacterium
CTTGAGGTCGGCCAGCAGCTCCAGGATCTGCGCCTGGATCGTCACGTCGAGCGCCGTCGTGGGCTCGTCGGCGATGAGGATCTTGGGCTCGCAGGCCAACGCCATGGCGATCATGACGCGTTGCTGCATGCCACCGCTCATCTGGTGCGGGTAGTGCCGCGCGCGAATCTCGGGTTCCGGAATGCCGACGCGCCGCAGCAGCCCAATGGTCCGTGCCGCCGCGTTGCGTCGGGAGATCACGCGATGGGCCCGCAAGGTCTCGGCGATCTGCGACCCCACCGTGAGCACCGGGTTGAGACTCGTCGTGGGCTCCTGGAAGATCATCGCGATCTCCGCGCCGCGGACACGGCGCATCTCCTTGGCGGGGAGCTCGAGGAGGTTTGCCCCTTCGTACTCCACCACGCTCTCCTTCGCGATGAGCCCCGGCGGCGACTGGACCAGCCGCAACAGCGAGAGGGCCGTCACGGTTTTGCCGCTGCCCGACTCACCCACGATGCCCAAGGTCTCTCCCGGGAGGAGATCGAACGAGACGTCGTCCACCGCGCGGGCCACGGTCTTGCCGGATCTGAAGCTCGTGCGCAGGCCGCGCACCTGGAGGAGTGGCTTCATCGAGTCGTCGGGTCGAGGGCGTTGCGCAGGCCGTCGCCCAGGAGGCTGAATCCCACCACGGTTATCACGATGGCGATACCGGGGAAGGTGGCAACCCATGGCGCTACGGCCAGCGCCTGCTGACCCTCCTGAATGATCGATCCCCACGACGGGGTCGGGGGTGGCACACCCACGCCCAGGTAAGACAATCCCGCTTCGATCAAGATGATCTGCCCGATGCCGAGAGTTGCCGTGACGATGACCGGTGCCGCCACGTTGGGCAAGAGGTGTCGCACGGCAAGCCGGCGGGGCCCGACGCCGAGCGCCTGCGCCGCGGTGACGTAGGTACGGTGCTTGAGGCTCAACACCTCGGCTCTGACGATGCGGCTGGTGTCGAACCAGTTGGTGAGCCCGAGGACGGCGATCAAGCCGGCGACGCCCACGTTGTCCCACAGGGCGACCACCACCAGCAGCAGGAACACGCGGGGCACCGCGAGCGCCGCGTCCACCCCCCGCATTAGTATGGCGTCCACCGCACCGCCGGCGAGGCCCGCGGTCATGCCCACCGCCGTCCCCACCGTAACCGAGAGGAGGACCGAGAGGAGCGCGATGCTGAGGGAGATGCGTGCGCCGTACAGCACTCGGCTCAAGAGGTCACGGCTGAAGAAGTCCGTCCCGAACGGATGGAGTGCCGACGGGGCGAGGTACTGGCCTCGTGCCAGATCGAGCTGCGACACGGGGTCGTACGGCGCGAGCCACGGGGCGAGCGCGGCCAGTCCACACAGCGCGAGCACGAGTGCGAGACCGTAGCGGGCTCGCCGTTGGTGCCAGAGCGCGCGCAGCAGCGCTTTCACTGCGCCTCCCGCGTCCGCGGGTCCACCACTCGATAGAGCAGGTCGGCCAGCAGATTGCCCACCACCACCATGATCGCCGCGATGATCGCCACGGCCGTCACGACCGCGTAGTCACGACCGTGAATGGCATCCACGGCCAACTTCCCGATGCCCGGCCAGGCGAACACGGTCTCTACCAGGACGGAGCCGGAGAGCAGCAACGGGAAGGAGAGCCCGAACAGCGTGATGACCGGCAGCAGCGCATTCCGCAGCGCGTGCTTGAAGAACACCGCTCGCTCCCGCAGGCCCTTGGCCCGAGCGGTGCGAACGAAGTCCTGGCCCACCACGTCGAGCATTGCGGCCCGTTGATAGCGGGCCGTGACCGCGGCACCCACGGCGCCCAGCGTGACCGCCGGAAGAAAGAGATGCTGCAATCGGTCCCACAGCCGACCGAGGGGTGAGAGGTACGGATAGACGGTATCGTCCACCACCCCACCGACCGGGAACCAGTCGAGCGCCACGCCGAACAGCAGCAGCAGCATCACGCCGAGCCAGAACACCGGCATGGAGTAGAGCGTGAGCGACAGGAGTGACAGCAGGTCGTCCGCCGCTGAGCCACGGCGCGTCGCCTGCACCGCACCGACGAACACGCCGAGCGCGAACGCGATCACGAGGGCCACGGCCGCCAGGAGCAGGGTATTGGGGATGCGCTCGGCGATCGCCGCCGCCGCCGGCCGGTGCTCGCGGAACGAGTAGCCGAAGTCGCCCCGTACGAGGTTGGCGAGGTAGCGGCCATACTGCACGTAGATGGGCCGATCGAGGCCGAAGTTGCGGCGTTGCTGTTGAATGACTTCCTGGGGAACCAGCGTGGCGGCACTGGCGCGTGTGAACGGATCGCCCGGTGCCACGTGTAGCAAGACGAAGGTCAGCGTGGCGACCAGGAACACGATCACGGCGGCATGCGCCAGCCGGACCGTGAGGAAGCGGAGAACGCTAGTTCGTGTAGCGATCGCGATCGATCAGCTTGGACGCCGGCACGTACCACTGCCACAGCGTCGCCACGAAGTTGTCGCTGCGCACGGAAACGTTTTCGAAGCGGGCGTGCACGCCGGCGGTGGGAGCCGACGCCGCCGTCCAGACGGCCGCAACGTCCCCATTGAGCAGGTTCACCGCCTCCACCCAGCGCGCCCGCGCGGTTGCCATGTCTGTAGCGTCCATCGCGTGCTGCACCAGGCGGTCGAACCCCGGGTTGCTGTACGAGCCGTGGTTGTTGTCCGCCCGCGTGGTCCACACCTCCGCGATCATCGAGGGGCTGATGCCGCCGCCATATGAGCCGAAGTAGACGTCGAATCGGCCCGTCGTTCCGCGCTCCCCATACGCACCGAAGTCGAGCCCCGTCAACGTCATGGTGATGCCGACCCGCCGCAGTTGCTCCTGGATGATCCCCGCCTGCTGTCGCCGCGGCACGCTGCTCGTGGGGAAGACGAGGTTGAATTCGAGTGGCGTCCCGTTACGGTCGAGCATGCCGTCGCCGTCGCTATCCTGCCATCCCAGCTCTGCCAGCTGTGCCCGGGTCCGTGCCGTGTCGAACGGCACCTGCGTGTAGTCCTCGTCCCAGATGTAGAGGCCCGGGGCGAGAGGTCCCTTGGCGACCACGCCCTGCTCTCCATAGACGGCTCGTACCACCTCCACGCGGTTCACGGCCATGGCGATGGCCTCGCGCATGGCCCGGTTGGCGAACAACGGGTGCGGGCGATCCAGGTTGTCGGGGTCGCGGAAGTTGAACATCAAGTAGGAGTGGAACGTGGACGGGGTCCACGGGATGGCCCGCAGGTTGTCATCCTCCGCGACCCGAGGCAGCATCTCGGTCGGGAGTATGTTGACCACGTCGGCCTCCTCCGCGAGGAACTGGGCGGCGGCGGTGCCGGGGTCGGCGCTGAACCGCCAGATGATGCGCCGGATGCCGGGGCGGCCGAGGAAGAACGTCGAGTCCCCGGCGAGCTCGATCGACTGCCCGGCGTTCCAGCGCACGAAGCGAAACGGTCCGCTGCCGATCGGCTGGCGACCGAACGGGTGCGACTCCAGCTCGGGCCGCGGGACTGTGTCCAGCACGTGTCGCGGCAGGATCCGCATGTGGTAGGCCGCGTCGAGAAACATTTCCACGTAGGGCCGCTCGAAGCGGAACACCACCGTGCGTGGATCTCGGGCGGTCACCGTCGAAACCTGCGCGAGGCGCGGCGCGACGTGAGAGCCCACCTGCGGGTCGCGGTACACGTCGAAGGTGAAGACCACGTCCTGGGCGGTTACGGGTGCGCCGTCGTGCCAAAGTGCCTCCGGGTGCAGCGTGAACACGATGGTGCGGGAATCCTCCATGCTCCACGAGCTCGCGAGCTGGGGCACGAATGTCGCGGGATCCGCCAAGTTCAAGTCGGGACCCATGTCCGCGAGTCGCAGAAAGATGAAGTCCCCGATCGCGATGCCGATGTCCATGGTCGACACTGCGGGAAGCAGCACGTCGGCCTCGGCGGCCGACACGACGACGGCCGTGCCGCACCAGTCGCTGGGGCAGGTTGCCTCCGGCGCGCAGGACGTGTTGACGGCGAGGACGAGCGCCATTCCCCCGAGCACTGCAGCGGTTCGTGATCTCATCGTGTTGATCGCTCCCGTATCGTCGTGTCGTGTGCAGCGGTTCAGCGCCGCCACGTCCAACTCGGATCGGCGAAGTACGCGATGTCCTCGCCCGTGCATCCCGCCTTGTGATCCTGCCACGACCCGGTCCATGTGGCCTTCGCCTCGGCGGTGATTACGTCGGCCACCTCCTGGAACGCCACACGGCGTCCCAACAGTCGGGTCAGCGAGGTCGCGGCAGGCGTCGTGACCGGACTGCGCGTCAATCGGGTGACGAGGTCCTGACCATCCTCGAGCAAGATCGAGCCGTGCTGCAGGAACGCGCCGCGCTCCCGGATCTGCGCACTGCCCACCAGCTTGCGGCCGCCTGCCACGATCTCCCCGCCCACGGGCGCCGCGAAGCAGGCCCCCCCGGCGGGTCCCACGATCCGTCCGCTCGGCCGCTCGGCAAGCTCGGCCGGTACCTCGAGGCGTCGCAGGGCCGCCGCCAGCAGCGTGTGGACCCTAATGTATGCCTCCCTGAGCGAACCGAACATAGCGGTGGGCCCGGCGACCGCGTACGTCACCTCCCTCTCGTGCCACACGGCTCGTCCGCCGGTCGGGCGGCGGACTGTGTCCAGACCGAGTCGCTCGATGGCGGCGCGGTCGTAGCGCGTGCGCGCTGGCTCGTTGCGGCCGAACGAGAGACAGGGTGGGGCCCAGTGGTACAGACGCAGAAACGCCGCGCCCCCCCCAGCCTCTCGGAGGAACGCGGCGTCGATCCCCATGTTCTCGGCGCCGGGGCGGCCCGTCGCCTCAACGATGAGGTGCCACGCCGTCATGCCCCCACGCCGACCGTCTCGTATTCCTCGATGGGCAGGCATGTGCAGATGAGGTGCCGGTCGCCGTAGGCGGCGTCGGCGCGCCCCACCGGCGGCCACACCTTGTGCTCGCGCGTCTGCGGGCTGGGGAACGCCGCCAACTCACGCGAATAGGGATGGTCCCACGCGTCGGCGATCACGTCTTCCTGTGTGTGCGGGGCGTTCCGCAGCACGTTGTTGTCGCGGTCGGCGCGGCCCTCCGCGATGTCGTCGATCTCCCCACGAATGGCGATCATCGCATCGCAGAAGCGGTCCAACTCCTCCTTGGACTCGCTCTCCGTGGGCTCCACCATCATCGTGCCCGGGACCGGGAAGGAGATGGTGGGCGCGTGGAAGCCGTAGTCCATCAGCCGCGTCGCCATGTCGGTCACGTCGACGCCCGCCGACTGCTTGAACGGCCGGGTATCGATGATGCACTCGTGGGCGATGAGTCCTTTCCGTCCGGAGTAGAGCAGATCGTAATGACCGGCCAGCCGCCGCGCGATGTAGTTCGCGTTGAGGATGGCCACCTGCGTCGCCTCGGTCAGGCCGTTCGGTCCCATCAGCGCCAGGTACGCCCACGAGATCGGCAGAATCGATGGGCTGCCCCAGGGTGCGGCCGACACCGTGCCGCAGGATTGCGCGACCCCGAGCGGCACCACCGGATGGTCCGGCAGGTGCGGCACCAGGTGCTCGGCCACGCCGATCGGTCCCATGCCGGGGCCGCCACCGCCGTGCGGGATGCAGAACGTCTTGTGCAGGTTGAGGTGGCACACGTCGGCCCCAATGTCGCCTAGCCGGGAGATTCCCACGAGGGCATTGAGGTTCGCCCCGTCCATGTACACTTGCCCGCCGTTCGCGTGCATGATCTTGCACATGTCGCGAATGGTGGTCTCGAACACACCGTGCGTCGACGGATAGGTGATCATGAGGGCGCCCAGCGTGTCACGGTGGGCCTCCGCCTTCGCCTTGAAGTCGGCCATGTCCACGTTGCCGCCCTCGTCGGTCTTCACGACGACCACCTCCATGCCCGCCATCACCGCGCTCGCCGGATTGGTGCCGTGCGCCGACTTGGGGATGAGGCACACCGTGCGGTGTCCCTCGCCCCGCGCCTTGTGGTACGCCCGGATCACCAGGAGCCCGGCGAACTCGCCCTGCGCGCCCGCGTTGGGCTGCAGCGAGATCGCGGCGAACCCCGTGATCTCGGCGAGCTTGGCCTCGAGCTCCTTCCCTGGGTCTGCTCGCGCGGTGCGAAGGGGTGCAGTGCGTTGAACTCGGGCCAACTCACCGCGGCCATCTCGGTTGCGGCATTGAGCTTCATGGTGCAGGAGCCAAGCGGGATCATCGCCGAGTTGAGCGCCAGGTCACGGTCCTCGAGCCGCTTGAGGTACCGCATCATCTCCGTCTCGGAGTGGTAGCGGTTGAAGACTGGGTGGGTCAGGTAGGGCGATGTCCGCACGAACGCGTCGGGGATGACCGGCTGCACGGCGTCGAGCAGCGCGTCCACCTCGACGTTGGCCTTGCCGAGACCGAAGACCTGTACCGCCGACTTGCGTGTCGGAGATCGGCCGCAGGTTGATGCGGTGCTGCTTCGCCGCTGCATGCACCTTCTTCACCAGCGCCGGCTTCAGCTCTACGGTGAGCGTATCGAAGTACGCCTCGTGCACCACCGTGTAGCCGAGCTGCCGCAGCGCC
>JBDGYO010000156.1:0-10978 GCA_039584015.1 Gemmatimonadota bacterium
CGTTCCCCCCGACGCAGCTCCCACGGCTGCAGGGCGGGGACGGGTCCGGTAGCGAAGACGATGACGCGCAGACCACGCACCTCTCGGTGGTCGATGCTCCCGGAAACACCGTGTCGCTCACCTACACCATGGGCCTGTACTTCGGCACCGGCACCTTCTCGGGGGGCGCGTTCTACAACACGGCGGCGGGCAACTTTGGCGGGCCGGCTTCGAACGTGCGCGGCCCCTACCGCGCGCCTCGGTCGAGCACCACGCCCTCCATCGTGCTGCGGGACGGGCGCGTGAAGCTGGTGGTGGGTTCTCCGGCGTCGGGGCGGATTCCGCCGGCCATCGTGCACATGATTCTGTACACGTTGGATTACGGTCTCGATCCGTGGACGGCCGTGGCGAAGCCGCGCATCTACCCGTTCTTCGGCTCGCCCACGGTGCGGCTCGAGGTGGGGTTCGTGCCGGAGGCGCTGAGCGCGCTGAGGCGCCGCGGCTACCAGCTCGACGTGCTGCCGCCGTTCAGCCTCTACTTCGGTGGCGTGCACGCGGTGCTGGTACGGGACGACGGAGTACTGGTGGGGGTTGCGGACCCGCGGCGGGACGGCGCAGCTGTGGGGTACTAGGCACCGCCCAGCCGCACCACCCCGGGAAACGGGAAAGAGGGAAGGGGGAACGGTACTGCGGGACTGTCGTACCCTTCCCCCTTCCCCCTGCACTCTTCTCCTCTACTGCGGCTGCACGATCTTCTGGTAACTCTCCGGATCCCACTGCGGCCGCGCGTCGGCGTTGGCGACCTCCAGCCCCAGGTAGAACATCAGCTTCACGATGCGGGATTCCTTCTCTGCGTCGATCTTCTCCGGCTCGTCGCTGGGGCGATGGTAGTCCTCGTGCGTGCCGTTGAAGAAGAACAGGATGGGCACACCGCGCCGCGCGAAGTGGATGTGGTCCGAGCGGAAGTAGAAGTTCTCGCGCGGCCAGAGGTCGTCCACGGGCGTCATGTTCAGCTCGGGGTGCTCATCCGCCACGCGGTGCAGCGTGGCGCCCAGGTCCGAGTGTTCCTTCCCGATCACCGAGATCGTGTCAGGCCAGTTGCGGCCCACCATGTCGGCGTTCAGGTTGGCGACGATCTGCTCAACGGGCACGGGTGGCGACTCGGCGAACGCCTCGCTGCCCCACAGACCTTTCTCCTCGCCACTCACCGTGAGGAAGATGATCGACCGCCGGGGACGGGGCTCCATCATGGCGAAGGCCTCGGCCAGCTCCACGATCGCTACCGTGCCCGAGGCGTTGTCGTCCGCCCCATTGTAGATGCTGTCGCCCCGAATGGGCCGTCCCACGCCCTCATGATCCATGTGGGCGCTGAACACCAGGTACTCGTCCCTGAGCGTGGGGTCGCTGCCCTCCAGGATCCCGACGGTGTTGGGCGCCGTGACTTCCTGCAGCACCTCTTCGGTGAGCGTCACCGTGAGCTTCAGCTCCGAGAGGGACGTGACCTCGAGCGGAGCGTCGGTGGCGCGGCGGGCGGCACGCAGATCGAAGCCGTGGCGATTCAGTGCCTGCCCGATGCTGGGGTCCTGCAGCTGCACGACGGGCGTGATGGGGTCCGAGCCAAAGCGTTGGTCGCGACGCGCGCCCTGCCGCATGCGCTGCTGGAAATCCTGCTCCGCCGCGCGCGTGACCAGGATCAGTGCGGCCGGCTCGAGACGCCGCAACGCCATGAACCACTGGAAGTGTTCTCGACCGAGTCGCGCACCGAAGGCCATGGGGACGACCCACACGACCACCGCACCCTCCAGATTCATCTGCGCCAGCTCGTCGGAGTCGTCCGGTACACCCGAGACGACCACCACCCGTCCGGTGACGCCCTCGGGGCCGGTGAACCCGCGCCAGCGTGCCACGTCCGTCCCCAGGTACCACGGTGACTCGCCCTCGACCTGCACCGCAGACGTCGAGAGGTCGGGCCGCACGGTTCGCACCGTGTAGAGCCGGATGAACGAGCCGTCGTCGCCCCCCGGTGTCAGACCGAAGTGACGGAACTGGGCGCCGACGTACTCGGCGGCCAGGTCCAGCTCGGGACTCGGGGTCTCCCGCCCGCGCATCGAGTCGTGGGCCAGGACGCCGATGCGGTGCGCGACGTCATCGGGTGTGATGGACTCCACCGCGCTGGAGACGGACGGATCGTACTGGGCCGCGAGCACGGCGGGGGTGAGGGCCGCGAGAACGAGTAACGATGCTGCGCGCATCGGGTTGCTCCTGGAATGTCTTTTGTTTGGTCTGAGGGACGAAACCTAGCACGGTGCGCCCCCCGACGGGCGACGAGCTAGCGGCGCGGCCGCGGGCCCGTCGCCACGACGGTGCGCTTGGGTGCTGTACCCCGCCGCGCTGGCTGTGTTGCGGGTGCCTGCCGTCGCCCGGGCCCGCCGCCACCGCGCACTACTGCCGGGCGCGCTCGTGGTGCGGGCCGCTGACCCGGCGCAACCCGTTGCCCGCCGCGTGCCGCCGCCGGCTTGGGCGCGCGGCCAGAGCCGCCGCTCGCTACGCGGCCCACGGTTCCCAGTGGCGAGCGGTTCCCGCTGGCGCGTGGCCGTGCTGGGGCGGGTGCGGTGCGCGGAGCCACGTGCACCGGGGGTGCGGTGATCGGTGGGTACCAGAACAGCGGCTCCATCAACCCGAACGGGTCATCATGGGTAGCCTGACGGAACGTGCCGCACCAGTCACGATGCGGGTCCCACGAGGCGGGCGAGCCCTCTCGCTGGTCCACCAGGTACGGCACCAGGTCGTAGGTCCATGCCGTGTAGTCCTCGGGCACCACCCGCTCCACCAGGTCAGTGAGGGCCACGTACGGGTCGCCGTGGATCCGTTCGTTGTGTGACACGACTTTGAAGTCCCAATCCTCGTCGCTCAGGTAGGCGCTGTAGTCCAGCGGGTCCATGCTGGCCAGCGCGAACAGGTACCCCGTGCCGGGGTAGTCATCCACGACGAACGCGGCGTGCTCGCGCCCAGGGGGCAGGATCTCGTATCGCTGGCCACTCCGCACGAAATCGTCGGTGCCGGGCTCCAACGGAAACAGCACGCGGATGCGTCCGTCGGTGTCGATGCGGAACACCGTGACGTGCGCGTCGGTCGCAACCTCGAACCACACCTGCATGGGGTCGCCGCGCGCGAAGATGTCACGCTGCGTGATCCACAGCTCGACGTGGGGGTAGTCGGACCTGGGTCCATCCCCGACCTGCGCGAGCGCGTCCGCGGCCGGGACGGTGATCGTGACCGCGAGGGCCAACAGCGTTGTGTGGGTGGCGCGTGTCATCGCCTCCTCCACGTCGTGGGGGGTCCACGGTGCCAACCCATCAGGGTGCACGGGGCGTGCCACGGGGCAGGGAGTCCGTATATCGTTGCCACATAATCACTTAGGCCGATTGGCAGCGATGTGGGCGGGCGTGCTTTGTCCCCTATCCGGGACGCGGTGTCGGGTGTTTGACCGCCTGCGGCGGGGTGGGTACGATCAGGAGCTTACGTGATGGTCACGACCCAACGTCTCGATCTCCTGAATCCGTACGACGTCGCGCAGCTCGGTGGCATCGAGCTCGTGGCTCGCGGCGTCGTGGAGGGTTTTCTCGCCGGCCTGCACCGGTCGCCGTTTCGGGGGTTCTCCGTCGAGTTTGCGGAGCACCGGCCCTACCAGCCAGGTGACGAGCTGCGCTACCTCGACTGGAAGATCCTGGCCCGCGCCGATCGGCTGTTCGTGAAGCAGTACGAGGAGGAGACGAACCTCCGGTCCATGATCGTCATGGACGTGAGCCGCTCGATGGATTGGTCGGGCGCAGAGCAGCGGCTCACCAAGCTGGAGTATGCCAAGCGACTGGTCGCGGCGCTCGCCCTGGTGCTGCTGCGGCAGCGCGATGCCACCGGGTTGATCGGGTTCGACGAGCAGGTGCGCACCGTGGTGCGGGCCCGGGCCAAATACCGACACTGGTGGCACCTGCTGGATGCGGTGTCGTCGCTCCATGCTGGCCGGGGGACGGTGGCGGAGCCAGCCCTGCGGCAGGTGACCGACCTCCTGCGGCGGCGTGGGCTCGTGATCTTCGTGTCGGATCTGCTGCTGGATCGCGACCTCGCCCTGCTCGCCCTGCAGTACCTGCGGCACCGTGGTCATCAGGTGGTCGTGTTTCACATCATGGACCCCGCCGAGCTCTCACTCGACGGCCCCCCCGAGGCGCGGTTCGAGGATCCGGAGACGGGCGGCAGCCTGGTGGCCCGTCCGCGCGAGCTGCGAGCCGTCTACGAGGAAACCGTGCGCCGTACGATCGACGAGTGGCGCGCCGCGTGCCGCGGCGGCGGGATCGACTACCACCACGTGCTGACCGACACGCCGTTCGGTTACGTGCTGCGGCGCGCCGCCGCCAGCCGCTCGCGCTTCGGGTGATCGGGTTCCTCCAGCCGCTGGCGCTGCTCGCGCTGGGCGCCGCAGCCATTCCCCCGCTGCTCCACCTCATGGGGCGGCGGCGTCCTCCCACGGTGGTGTTCCCGGCGGTGCGCTACCTGAGCGCCACGGAGCGCGAACACAGCCGTCGCCTCAAGCTGCGCAACCTGCTGCTGCTATTGCTGCGTGTGGCGGTCATCGTGCTCATCGCGTTGGCGGCCGCCCGCCCGGTCGCACGCGTGGGGGTCGGCACGGGGCATCCGCCCACGGCGCTCGCATTGGTGGTGGACAACTCGCTCTCCTCGGGGGCCGTCGTGCGGGGACGTCCCGTACTCGACGTGCTGCGCGAGCGGGCCCGCCTCGTGCTCGGCCGGGTGCGCACGGAAGACCGCGTGTGGCTGGTGTTGGCGGACGGCGTGCCACGCAGACTGGGTGTGGCAAGCGCCAGCGCGGTGCTGGACACCCTGGGATCCTGGCCCGTGCGTCTCGACCTCGCGGAGGCGGTGCGCGCCGCGGGGCGAGCCGTGGGCGACGCACCGCAGGCGGCACGGGAGGTGGTGGTGGTGAGCGACCTGCAGGCCAGTGCTCTCGCCGCCGGCGACCCCGTGGCCGAGCGAGTGCTGGTGTGGGCGCCCCCTCCCGAGCCGCGCAACCGTGGGATCGACTCCGCGTGGGCGGAGCCGCCCATCTGGTCGCCGGGCGGGGAGGTCGTTGCCATCGTGGGCGGCGACGCGACCGAGCCGGCGGCCGTTAGGCTCCTGGTGGACGGTCGCGATGCGGCCAGGGGGGTAGCGCTGCCGGGGGACCGCGTCTCCCTGCGGGTGCAGTCCGTCGGTCGCGGGTGGGTGACGGCCGCGGTCGCGCTGGATCCCGACGAACTGAACGCGGACGATCGCTGGTGGCTCGCGGTCAGGGTGGCCGAGCCCGCAGCCGTGCGTGCTGGCGTGGGCGCCGGCCCCTTCGTGGAGCAGGCGGTGGAAGTGCTGCGGGAGGGAGGACGCGCCGCCTCGGGCGACGACGTCCTCTTGGCCGATCGCCCGGGGGACCACGTGACGGTGCTGTTCCCCCCGAGCGACCCCGCGCTGTTGGGTGCGGTGAACCGCGCCCTCGCCGCACGAGGGGTGGCGTGGCGCTTCGGGGAGCTGATCGAAGGGGAGTGGACGCTCGAGGGCGCGATCGGTGCGGCGAGCGGGACGCCGGTCTATCGCCGCCACCGCCTGGTTGGCTCCGGCAGCGTGCTCGCGCGCGTGGCGGGCGAGGCGTGGCTCGTGCGGGCCGGCGATATCGTGATCGTGGCGAGCCGCATGGACGACGCGTGGACGGCGCTACCGGTGAGCGCCGCGTTTCTGCCGTTTCTCGACCTCGTGGTCAACCGGATCGCCGCGGGCGAAGCGTGGCTGGTCGCGGGCGCGCCGGGTGCGATGGCGCAGCTGCCGCCCGGGGCGGTGGCCGTGTGGCTACCGCGGGGGACGGTGGAAGTGGGGGGCGATTCCCGCGTGCGCGCCCCGGCAGAGCCGGGTGTCTACTTCCTGCGCGGCGCGGCGGGTGACACGGTCGGAGCGCTCGAGGTGAATCACGACCGGCGCGAGTCGCGGCTGGATCCCGCCGATCCCGCCGCGCTGCGCGCCGCGCTGGGCTCCACCGTGCAGGTGCTGGATGACGGCGCGATGGCGCGCGAGCTGTTCCACGCGGCCGCCCGGGGCGACTGATGCTGCACACGCTGATCGGTGGGTTCGCGGGCCTGCCCAGGTTTCGTGCCTTCCGGGAGGCGGTGCCCGCGCGCGGTGAGCGGGTGGGGATCTCCGGCCTTCCCGGGTCGAGCGGGGCCCTGCTCGTTGCGGCGCTCACGCAGGCGCTGGAGCAGCGTCTCTTCCTGGTGGTGGCGCCGACCCCGGGCGTAGCGGAACGGTGGCTCTCGGACTTCGAGGCGCTGCTCGGCGAATCGGCCCGGCTCTATCCGCAGCGCGAGGCACTGGGTGAGGAGGAGCCGCATTTCGAGATCGCCGGCGAGCGGGTGGAGACCATCGAGGCCGCGTTGGCGGGGGAAGCGCGCGTGCTGGTCACCACACTGCCCGCGACTGCCGAGCTCACCCGCATGCCGCACGCGGTGGCGCGCGGTCGGTTGGAGGTTCGCACGGGCGCCGCGCTCCCCCTCGGGCAGCTGGTAGGGCGCCTCGAGGGCCTGGGTTACGAGCAGCGGCCGTCGGTGCAGGACGTGGCGCAGTTCGCCGTGCGGGGCGGGATCATCGATGTCTACGGCTTCGGCATGGCGGCTCCCACGCGCATCGAGTGGTGGGGGGACGAGTTGACGTCGATTCGCGCGTTCGATCTCGACACGCAGCGCTCGGAGAGCGAGACCGACGCGGTGACGATCCTGCCGGTGGCGCCACTCCCGAACGACGCACCCGACGAGGATGCGGTGAGCACGGAGCGGCAGTGTCTGCTCGACCTGATGCCCGACGACACGCTGCTCGTGGTGGATCCCACGGTCGACTACGGCGAAGTGCGCCGCGTGTGGGACGAGGCCGCGCACCACATCGACGTGGCGCGGCGCCGGGGCGAGGATGTGCCCGGTCGGGACGCGGTGTTCCTCCCCCCCGAGGACTGGCGCATCCGGTGGGAAGGGTTCGCGAAGTTGGAGATCGACCGGGAGCCGGTCGAGCACGATTTCGCGCTGCGCGACCCTCCGGCCATCGAGCGCAAGGTCGGGCGGCTCGCCCAGGTGGTGCGCGCCGGTCCCACGCTGATCCTGTGCGACAACGAGGGACAGCTCGAGCGGCTGGAAGAGCTCCTGACCGACGACGCCTCACTCGCGGCCCTCCCGCCCACCGTGACGCTGGCCCTCGGAGCCCTGGGGGGTGGCTTCGTGCTGCCGGATCTCACCGTGCTCACCGACCACGAGATCTTCCGTCGCGCGCGTCGCATACGCCGGGCACGCCGTTATCGTCAGGCGCTCGCCGCGGCCACCGCCGGGTCGCTCACGCCGGGAGACTACGTGGTGCACCTCGAGCACGGCATCGGTCTGTATCGCGGGATCGAGACGATCACCGTGGGGGAGAGCGCGACGATGGAGGTGGCGGTGCTGGAATACGAGGGTGGTGACCGCTTGAATGTGCCCCTCTACCGCCTCGATCAGCTCGAGCCGTACCGCTCGGTAACCGACAGCGACGATCGGGCGCCGCCCAAGTTGCACCGCCTGGGCGGCAAGCGGTGGCAGCGGCAGCGGGCGAACACGGAGGCCGCGATCCACCGCATGGCCGCGGAGCTGCTGGAGCTCTACGCACGCCGTACGGTAGCGCAGGGCTTTGCCTTCCCCGCCGATACGCGGTGGCAACGGGAGCTCGAGTCGTCGTTCCTGTACGAGGACACGCCCGACCAACGCACCGCCGCCGAGGAGACCAAGCGGGACATGGAGGATCCGCAGCCCATGGACCGCCTGATCGTGGGAGACGTGGGCTACGGCAAAACCGAGGTGGCCGTGCGCGCGGCCTTCAAGGCGGTGCAGGCCGACAAGCAGGTGGCGGTACTGGTGCCCACCACGATCCTGGCCGAGCAACATGGCCGCACCTTCACCGAGCGGCTGGCGGACTTTCCGGTCACGGTCGAGGTGCTCTCCCGGTTCCGCACTGCCGCGGAGCAGCGCGCGGTGACGGCCCGACTCGAGACCGGTGCGGTCGACGTCGTGATCGGCACACACCGGCTGTTGTCGTCCGACGTCACGTTCCGCGGCCTGGGGCTGCTGGTGGTGGACGAGGAGCACCGCTTCGGCGTGCGGCACAAGGAGCGTCTCAAGGCGCTGCGGCTGGAGGTGGACATCCTCACCCTGACGGCGACGCCCATTCCGCGCACGCTACACCTGGCGCTGGCCGGACTGCGGGATCTCACCATGATCGCGACGCCCCCGCGCGACCGGTCGCCGGTGCTGACGTTCATCGAGCCGTGGGACGACGACCTGCTGGTCGAGGCGATGGCCCGGGAGCTGGACCGGGGCGGGCAGGTGTTCTTCGTGCACAATCGCATCGAGACCATCGATGTGATCGGTGCGCGCGTCGCACGTCTCGCGCCGCGGGCGCGCATCGCGATCGCGCACGGGAAGATGCGCGAGCGGGAGTTGGATGAGGTGATGCGGCGCTTCGTGGCCGGCGAGGTCGACGTGCTGGTGTCCACGATGATCGTGGAGTCGGGGCTCGACGTGCCGAATGCCAACACCATGATCGTGCACGACGCCCACCAGTTCGGCTTGGCGCAGCTGTACCAGCTGCGCGGCCGTGTCGGGCGCGGCCACCGCCGGGCGTACTGCTACTTGGTGATCCCCGATGCGGTGGATCCGGAGGCGGAGCAACGCCTCAAGGTGCTCGAGCATCACACCGAGTTGGGGTCGGGTTATCGCATCGCGCTGCGTGACATGGAGCTGCGTGGGGCAGGCAACCTGCTGGGTGCCGATCAGTCGGGCCACGCGCACGCGGTGGGCGTGGATCTCTACCTGCGCTGGCTGGGGGAAACGGTCCGCGCGCTCAAGGGTGAGGCGGACCCGGCCGATCGTCCGCCGCCGGAGGTGACCCTGGACGGACCCGCGCACCTGCCCGACGGGTACGTACCGGATGAGGACGCCAAGTTGGACTTCTATCGCCGGCTGGCGCGCGCCGTGGAACTTGACGAGATTGCGGCGTTGCGAGAGGAGCTGCGTGATCGCTTCGGCCGGCTGCCGCCGGAAGCGGACCGGCTCCTCATTGTGTCCGAGCTGCGCGCGCTGGGTACGCGTCTGGGTCTGCAGACGATCTTCGTGCGGGGGGACGACGCGCGACTCAAGTTCAGAACGGATGCGGCGCCGAAGCTGTTGCGCCTCACGGCCGCCCTCGAGGAGGTGCAGTTCGCGGCCGATGTGCGCCAGACGGTGCCTCTTGCCTTGAAGCTTCGCCGGTTGGGCGGGCTCGCCATGGGACCGGGACTGGTCCGGGCGCTCTCGGCCGCCGTTGGTGAGGAGTGAAACGCATGGCGAACACGTTTGGAAGGGTGGGCGTGGGGGTGGCGACCTTGTCCGCGGTGCTCCTGCTCGGGTGCGATGCCGGTGGAGGCAGCGGAGCGGTAGCGCGCGCCGGCGGGCACGAGCTCTCTGCGACGCGGATGGCCGGGTGGTTCGTGATCGGCGAGTCGATCCCGCTGCGGCGCGACCTGGCGGAGCGCGTGGCTCACCGGTGGGTGGATTACACGCTGTTCGCCGATCGCATCGCGGCCGGCGACTCTCTGTTGGATTCCACTACCGTGCTCGACGCCATGTGGCCCGAGGTGTACGAGCGGCTCGTGGCGCTGTACCACGAGCAGCTGGTCGCCGATCGCATTCCCACCGACTCGGCGGCGATCGACAGCGTGTACGCGGCCGGTGACTACCGACTGATCTGGCACATCCTGGTGCGCTCGCAGCCCACGATGCCTGCTGCCGACAAGGAAGCAGCGCGTGCGCGCGCGGAAGCGCTGCGGGCCAGGCTCGTGGCGGGGGAGCCGTGGGAGGTCGTGAACGCGGAGAGCGAGGATCCCGGCGCGCAGCAACAGGGAGGCAGCCTCGGCGTGATTGGTCGGGGGGTCACCGTGCCGGAGTTCGAGGTCGTGGCCTTCATGCTCGAGCCGGGTGAGCTCTCCCAGGTCACCGCGTCGCAGTTCGGCTACCACATCATTCGGCGCCCGGGGCTGGAAGAGGTGCGAGCCGAGTTCAGCGATGCGCTCCCGGGCCTTCTGGTCGAACAGATGGACCTGGCGATCCTGCAGGACGTGGATTCGAGGTGGAATCTCGAAGCGCGTTCCTCGGCGCCGAGCGTGATGCGCCAAGCCGCCGCCGCGCCACTGCGGGCCATCGACTCAGACGAGGTCATCGCGAGCTACCGGGGAGGCCGGTTCACGGCGGCCGACTTCGTGCGGTGGCTGGCGGCGCTGCCGCCGCAGATGCAGGGACGCATCGAGGCAGCGGGGGACGACCAGTTGGAGGAGCTGGCCACCGGCCTCACGCGGAACGAGCTGCTGGTCCGCGAGGCGAAAGAGGCCGGGGTCCACGTGAGCGACGCGGAGTATGCGGCCTACAAGGCGCGCCTGCAGGGTGAGGTGCAGACGGTGCGCACGGCGCTTGACCTGGACTCGGCACTGGCCGGTGTCGAGACGCCCGACGAGCGGCGTACCCGCGTGGATGACGCCGTGGAGGCCTACATCGTAGAGTTGGTGAGCGGCGGCGGGGACGGCGTGATGGTGCCCGTGTTCCTGGCCGGCGCGCTGCGCTCGAGCGAGCGCTGGGACGTGTGGGACCGGGGGCTGGACCAGGCGCTGGAGCGCGCCCAGTTGCTGCGGATGGAGGCAGCGCCCCCGGATGCCGGTGTGACGCCGCCGGCGCCGGCAAGCGACTCGGTCACGGGGCCGGGAGGTCAAGAGTGAGCGTCTCGCGCATCGCGTGGCTGGCGTTGGTGTTGGCGCTGGTGCGGTACGCCCCGGCCGAGGCGCAGGATAGCGCCTTCGTACTCGTGGACCGGGTGGCGGCGGTCGTGGGTGACGTCGTGATTCCCATGACGCGCGTCGACGAGGAGCTGA
>JBDGYO010000157.1:0-6082 GCA_039584015.1 Gemmatimonadota bacterium
GATGCGGGTCGAGGCCATGCTTGCGTTGGACGAGACCGACGGCGTGCGGGCGGCATCCCTGCTCGAGCGGATCCTCGAGATCGACTCGGTGGATGTGGACGCGCTCCACATGGTAGCGTTCACCTACCGGCGCGACGGCTGGCAGATGATGAGAGGGCTGGGCGAGATCACCAGGACGTACGATGAGGTACTCGCCGTGGATCCGACGTCGGCCGTCGCCCACGCCGTGCGAGCCGAGCTTGCGATGCTTGAGGGCGATCCCGCCACGGTTGGGGAAGAGTTGGAGGTGTTGGGAGAGGCGGCGACGGGGAGCGCGTTCGTGCGGGGCCGGTTGGGTGCGTACGCCGTGGTCAGGGCGGAACCCTCCGCTCGCCCCGCCATGCTGCGGGAGCTCGCCGCGGCGCCTGCCCCAGAAGTGTTCACGTCCCTGCGAGACCTGCGCATCATGCGCCCCCAGCTGGCGGAACAGCTCCTTGGTGAACTCCTCGCCGACACCATGCCGGTGTTCCACCGGCGTGTGGGAACCGGTGGTCGCACACAGCTCTGGTTTGCCCAGGGACGCGTCGCCGCCAACGACTCACTGGTCCGGGCCGGCGAGCTCGACGTGATCCGGCCGGCGGTGAACCGCTTCATGGTCGCCACGCAGCTGGCCGGGGTGGGGGACTCCGCTGCCACGGCGCGGGCGGTCGAAGAACTCTCTGCCTACGCGCCGCTGGCGTCGCTGACGTCGGATGATCTCAAGCCCGATGCGTGGGTGGTGGCCTGGACGCTCGCGGCGTACCATGCAGCGGCCGGGGATACGGTGACGGCGATGCAGTGGCAGCGGGGCATCGAGTCCATGGCGGCCGGGGACACGCCGTGGGATTGGCGCAGATCGCTGAGTGCGGACATCGATGCGCGGCTGGCCGCACGGCGCGGTGATCTCGAGGGTGCCGAGCTAGAGGCGCGGCGGGCATATGACCTGTGGCAGATCCACTCGGCGAGCGCACTGGAGACGGATCCCGATCCCGCGATGCGCTTTCACCTTGCCGAGATCCTGCGGGCCAACGGGCGGCTGGAACAGGCCGAGTGGCTCTACCGGTCACTCTGTCCGCCGTACACCTGGTACGGCTTCCATACGGCTAGGGCAGCGCTCGAACTGGCTGACATGCTGCGAAGCCGCGGCGAGCGGGAGGAGGCGATCCGCTTCTACCAGATGGCCGAGCGCCTGTGGGAGCGCGGCGAGCCGGAGGTCGTGGGGTCCTGGCTCGCCCGGGTGCGGGATGGGCTCCGAGCGCTCGGCGCCGGGTAGGGAAACCGCTGCGGGATCAGTTTGGCGCGGCCGGGAGCGCGGCGGGGATGACGTGCTCGCGCGGGATGTTCTCGATCATCCAGCGCTGCTGACCGGTCTGCGAGCGGTAGTGCGCCGTCGTGATGACGGCCATGTCCAGGTCCGGCACCAGGAATACGTGCTGGCCCCCGAAGCCGCTGGTGTAGGGGACCTCGAAGCCCTGCATGAGTTGATACCACCACTGGTAGCCGTACTGCACGTCGCCGTAGGCAGTGATGCGCGGTTGGGTGGCTTCGGCGACCCACTGGCTGGAAACGACCTGCTCCCCGTCCCACATGCCCTGCCGCAGGAAGAGCTGTCCCAGTCTGGCCAGGTCGCGCGCCCGCAACCAGAGGCCGCCGTGCACGTATAGCTCCCCGTACTGAGAGGAACTCCACAGGTATGTCGTAATGCCGAGCGGGCCGAACAGGTGCCGTTCGGCGTAGATGTCGGCATCCACCCCGGCGACGTTCCGCAGGATGGCCCCGAGCATCATGGTGCAGCCACTGTGGTACCACCACCCGGTCCCAGGGTTTGCGACCACGGGTTTGCCGAGGGAGTAGGCTACGTAGTCGGGGCTCGTGTTGCCGATGATGTTGTCGTTCTCGGCGCCGAGCGTCGGTGTCGAGCCCTCGTTCCACTCGAGTCCGGGACTCATGTTGAGCACGTGCCAGAGGAGGATGTCTTCCTTGGCCGCGGTGCGGAACTGGTCGTACTCCGGCGGCAGCAGGTCGAAGAGCGGGACGTCGACGCCGCTGATCTCCCCCCGGTCGATGGCGATCCCGATCAGGGTTGATGTGAAGCTCTTCGACGTCGACTGCAGATTGTTCAGTGAATCCCGCGTGAAGCCGTTGAAGTACTCCTCCAGCACTAGCCTGCCGTTGCGCACGATCAACAGGCTGTGCATGAACCAGTAGGGGTCCAGGTAGAGCGAATCGAGCAGTACCCGGAGCGCGGTGAGATCAAGGCCTTCGTCCTCGGCCGAGCCGACGTGCCAGCCGTCGCCCAGCGCCCGCGGCACCTGGTAGCGCCAGCGCAGCGAGATTCCGATTTCGAAGGCCTGATTGGCGCCGCGGTGGTCCCACACCCCGGCGCGGACGCGATGCTCGCCGACCGTAACTGTGTCGGTGTACCAGGTGTGTGTGTAGGGGCTCGTAGAGTCGAGTGCCACGGGGCGTCCGTCGACGTAGAACCGGACGTGGCTCACCGAGCCGCCGAGGTCTTCGACCTGGAACTCGATGTGGATGGTGTCGCCGCGATACAGCGTGGCGTCACCGACCGGTCGGATGAACGATCCCGAGGGAGAGAGGTTGTCGGGCTCACCCGCTGACGTACACGCGGCTACCGCGAGCGCGACGACCGTGAGATTGGAGACGTAACCCTTCGACATCGGTCCACCCTACTGTGCCGGGCCTCCCTGCTGGTGCCAGTCGATCTGCCAGCGCACATCGTCCAGCGTTCCACCGAGATCGCGGGTCTTCTCCAGGTCCGTGCCGGTCTCCCACATCTGGATCGCGTCCTGGCTCGAAACGACGTCTCCCACGACCCCAGACGATTGTTCTTCCTCGGGCTGCAGCGCGTCGGCCAACTGCTGGGCGCCGGCATGGTTCTCCACGATCAGCCGCACCTCGACGAGCTGCGTTCCGGCCCTTTCCGCGAGGCTCCGTAACGCCTTGAGCGCGCTGGCTAATAGCTCGGTGCTCATCCGACCTCCCTCGCGAGCTGGGTTCTGAGGGCGCAACGGTGTGATCGCAAAGGTACGGGAGCTGGGGGGGCGTGGCGAGGGGCGGGTCGCCCGTTGCAAGCGGGCGATCCCGGGCGGTAGCTTCACGGGGAGCGCCCTACGGCCCAATGGCGTTTCGTGGAGGACCCCATGTTCCGATTCGGAACCACGCTTGTGCTGGTGATTGCCCTTGGGATGATCACGCCGGCGTCGGCCGCCGGGCAGGATCGGCCGGCCGCCGTCACGGACTCAATCGTCGAAGTCGGCTCCATGATCTTCCACGATCGCGGTGGGTGTGCCGACTGCCACGGTCGGCGCGGCGAGGGCGCGGAGGCCGGTCCCTCCTTGCGGGATGGCGAGTGGAGGAGCGGTTCGGGCACGTATGAGGAGATCGTGGAGCAGATCGTTCACGGCAAGCCGCGGACCGAGACCGAGACCGGTGAGCCCATGCCGATGCGCGGCGTGTCGGAGCTGAGCGATAGCGACGTCCGTGCCGTGGCGGCGTACGTCTGGGCGATCAGTCACCCCGAACGCTGACGGCGGCCGACGCGAATCCGCGTGCCCTCACCATCCATCAGATGATGGAGTACCCATGCGACGAATGACGAAGTTCGCCCTGAGCGCGAGCCTGACAGTTCTGTGGAGCCTGCTGGTCACGCCGATGGTGCTGGCGCAGCACAGCGCACCGGTTGCCGAGCGTACGGTCGTCGGCTCGCAGGATACCGTTTACTATCCCGGAAGGGGAGGCGACTGGGAACGACGCCGGGCGCAAGATGTGGGGATGGACCCGCTCGAGCTGGCGGGGGCCATCGAGTTCGCGCGTGGCAGCGAGACCGAGGCGCCGCGCGACTTGGAGCGCAACCACTACCTGGGCTTCGGGCGGGAACCCCACGGCGAGGCGATCGGACCGTTCAAGACGCGCGGCGACCAGACCGGCGTCATTCTGCGGCACGGCTACATCGTGGCGGAGTGGGGCGAGCCGCACCGCGTGGACATGACGTTCAGTGTCACCAAGAGCTTTCTCTCGACCACGGTGGGACTGGCGTGGGATCGGGGCATGATCCGCGACATCCACGATCCGGTGAAGGGCTACGTCCCCACGGACCACTTCGACTCGGAACACAATCGCAAGATCACGTGGGACCACCTGCTGCGGCAGACCAGCGACTGGGAAGGGACCCTGTGGGCCAAGCCCGACTGGGCCGACCGGCCGCCGCGTGACACGCCGCTCGCCGAGTACCAGGAGCGCGAGCGCAACGAGCCGGGGAGTTCGTACAAGTACAACGACGTTCGCGTGAACGTGCTTGCTCTTGCCGCGCTCCACGTGTGGCGCCGGCCGCTGCCGCAGGTGCTGAGGGACTACGTCATGGATCCCATCGGCGCGTCCAACACCTGGCGGTGGTATGGCTACGAGAACTCGTGGGTAAACGTGGATGGCGTGAAGGTGCAGTCAGTGAGCGGCGGTGGGCACTGGGGCGGTGGCATGTGGATCAGTGCGTTGGACCAGGCGCGCTTCGGACTGTTCACACTGCGGCGGGGCAAGTGGAAGGACCAGCAGCTTCTCTCGGACGCCTGGGTGACGATGGCGCTGACGCCAACTGAGGCACAACCCACCTACGGGTTCATGAACTGGTTCCTCAACACGGGTCAACAGCGGGTGCCGAGCGCCCCCGAGACGTCGTTCTTCCACTTGGGTGCGGGCACCAACATGGTGTATTGCGATCCTGAGCACGACATCGTGATCGTGGCCCGCTGGATTCAGCGCAGCGCGATGGACGAGTTGGTGAAACGGGTACTGGAGTCGATCGAGGACGGAGGGTAGCCGGACGATGCGCATGACGGCACGAGTCACGGGCGGAGTGATCGCGCTGCTTTCGGTGGCGACGGTCGCTGCGGGGCAGGAGGGCGTCACGCGGTACGTCCGCTACGCCCATGAAGGGATGCAGGTGTATGGGGTGCTGGAGGGAGAGACGATCCACCAGCTGGACGGGGCGCCATTCGATGCGCCGCGTCGCACTGGCGTGGCTGTCCCGCTGGTGGAAGTGCAGCTGCTCGCGCCGTGCGAGCCGTCCAAAGTGATCGCCGTGGGCCTCAACTACCAAAGCCACCTGGGCGATCGGGAGCCGGCGGACTATCCGGGGCTATTCGCCAAGTATCCGACGTCGATCATCGGAACCGGCGAGTCGATCGTGATGCCGCCCGACGCGTCGAATCTCCACTACGAAGGCGAGATGGTGATCGTCATCGGCAAGCTGGCGCAGCGGGTGTCGCAGGCCGAGGCCCTGGAGTATGTGTTTGGGGTGGCGGCCGGCAATGACGTGAGTGAGCGCGATTGGCAGCGGTCGGATCTCCAGTGGCTGCGGGCGAAGGCGTCGGACGGGTTCGGGCCCGTTGGGCCGGTAATCGCGCGGGGCCTGGATTACGACGACCTCCTGCTCACAACGCGGGTGAACGGCGAGGTACGCCAGCAAGAGCGCACGCGGGACCTCATCTTCGACGTCGCCGCCATCGTGAGCTACGTGAGCCGCTACGTGACGCTCGAGCCCGGGGACTTGATCTTCACCGGTACGCCCGGTACGACGCGAGCGATGGCGGTCGGCGACGTGGTCGAGATCGAGCTGGAGGGGGTTGGAATACTGCGCAACACCGTGGTTCGCGCGCCAGCTCAGCCCTGATCGACGTGTTCCAATGTTATTGAGACGAAAGACACAGACCGGACTGCATCCCGAACGAAAGGCCTCCCCATGCGCACGCTCATCGTCACGGCGGCACTCTTACTCTCGCCGGCGGCACTCTGCCTCCAGGTCTTGGTGGGCCAGGATCACGCCGGCTCGAGCGCACCTGAGACCGTTCACGCCTTCCACGCCGCACTGGCCGCCGGCGACAGCGCCACCGCGCTATCGCTATTGGCTCCGGACGTCGTGATCTTCGAGAGCGGCGGTGTCGAGGCCTCCCGCGACGAGTACCGCTCCCATCACCTCCCGGCGGACATGGAGTTCTCGCAATCGGTCAGCCGCGAGATCACCAATGAGCGCTCGGGCTCCGCCGGC
>JBDGYO010000552.1:0-2353 GCA_039584015.1 Gemmatimonadota bacterium
CATCGCCGACTACCTCGCCGAGCGGTTCGCCATGACGGAGCTGTGTGCCCGCTACGACATCAGCCGCAAGACCGGCTACAAGTGGCTCGAGCGCTTCGAAGCCCTCGGCCCACCGGGCCTCGCTGATCGCTCCCGCCGCCCGCACCACTGCCCGCACGCGACACCACCCCACGTGGTCGCTGCCCTCATCGAGCTGCGGCGGCACCATCCCACCTGGGGACCCAAGAAGCTGCTGGCCCGGCTCGCCCGCTGCCATCCCGGCTGGCCCTGGCCCGCGCCCTCGACCGCGCACGACCTCCTCACCCAGCACGGCCTCGTGCGGTGCCGCTCCCGCCGGCGTCGTCGGCCCCATCCCGGTCGGCCCCAGACGCCGATGACCGCGCCCAACACGATCTGGACCGCCGACTTCAAGGGCCAGTTCCGCACCCGGGACGGCCAGTACTGCTTCCCGCTCACCGTCGTCGACGGCTTCAGCCGCTACCTGCTAGCCTGTCAGACGCTGCAGGGGACCACCCACGCTGCCACCAAACGCGTGTTCCGCCGCCTGTTCCAGGAGTACGGCCTGCCGCAGCGCATCCGCACCGACAACGGCGTCCCGTTCGCCACCAGCGCCCTCGGCCGCCTCTCACGACTCGCCGTCTGGTGGATCCGGCTCGGCATCCTGCCCGAGCTGATCGAGCCCAGCCACCCGGAACAGAACGGCCGGCACGAGCGCATGCACCGCACCCTGAAAGCCGAAACCACCCGGCCCCCGGCCGCCACCCACCGCCGGCAACAACAGCGCTTCTCGCAGTTCCGGCGCGAGTACAACGAGGTGCGGCCCCACGAAGCGCTGCAGCAGCGACCACCGAGCGCGCTGTACCAGCCGTCCCCGCGCCCCTATCCCGAGCGGCCAACGGCGGCATCCGCTGGCACAAACGCTGGGTCAACGTCAGTCACGTCCTGGGCGAGCAACACGTCGGCCTCGAAGAGATCGACGACAGCCTCTGGACCGTGTACTTTGGCCCCTTGACCCTGGGACGCTTCCACGAACGCACCCTGCGCATCGAAGACGCCACCGGCCGCTTCGTGCGCCGGAGGAACCGCCCATGAAAAGTGTTACCTATGTCCCCGGACTATTCTGTCACCCCTCTCCCCGACCGTTCAGCCCGACCTCCAGTGACGACTCGTCCTTCATGGTACCGTTGCCCGTTGGCCAGTCCAGACATTGCCGGCGTACTTCAGGGAGTCTGCACCCTCACGAACGGCGTCGTAGACAACCCGCAGGTGATAGTCTGTGTTGGACACGAGCCCGTGAATGAACGCGACATACTCCAGAGCCTCCCTGATTGCGGGGCAGTCTCGGTCCTCGGGTGGGGTGGCACGCCACGCAAAGACGAGTTCAGTCGAGTCTGCGGTGACCGTAGGAACGCGGCCGATCGTACAGAAGATCTCGATCCTTCCATGGACCGCGATATCGAAGTAGCCCGCCTCAACTGACAGCACGGTGTCGTAAGGACTTCCTTCTGGGATTCGAAGGGTGCCGCCGGGCGAAAAATCCAGGGGCCGCACGAATACACCAACCTCGGGCAGCGGCCCAGTCACGTCGCCGCACGCACCTAGGCCTAGTAGCAGCACGACGCTCCACCGCAAGGACGTCCAACGAGTTGCCCGTCGCGCGAGGTTCATTCTGGGGGTACGCATTTCACCACCTGCACTGCCTAACGACTCTGCGGATCAGCTGCGGGCGCGCTCCCGTGAGGAGAACCCTGCAGCTGACCGTTTAGTGGTGCTGTATGAGCGCTCATATCAACGACTTCCTTTCAAGACGTCAGCGCCTCCGCAGCTGCATGCGCGTGTTAGGTGGCGCGCTCCTTCGGGACCTCGGGCGGGGGCACCTGTAGCTTTCCTCCACGCACGGTCGAGCCCACCACGATCGCTGCACCCACCAGCACAAGATTCTTGATGATGTACTGCCCTTCCAGCGTTGGCGAATACGGGAACGCCGCAAAAGTCTCCGAGGGGAAGAGGACCAGCGGAAGCATGGTGCCGGGCATTTGGATGAACAGCAGCAAGAGTGTCAAGCGCAGGAACCGGCCCGTGATCAGCCCTATGCCAATGGCCACCTCCCACACGGCAAGGAGCGGTAACGCTAGTGATGGCTCCACGAGGCCCAGAGTGAGGCGTCCAATCGTGCGCGCCGCGAGATCAGCCGCAGGACTCCATCCCGGCACGAACTTGATGGCGCCGAACCACACAAAGACAATACCAAGGGCAAGCCGCGTAAGCGTCACCCCGTTCCGAGCCATCCAGGCTGTGATGCGGAAGTCGACGTGCTCGAGGCGGGTGGGCACGGTCATCATGATTCTCCATT
>JBDGYO010000158.1:0-6645 GCA_039584015.1 Gemmatimonadota bacterium
GAGCTCGACGAGGCTCCGCAGCGTCGCCTTGGTTTCCCGAACGGCGTCGGGATGGCGGCGCAGCAGGTTGAGCATACCGCCCAACAGCACGGCGCACCTGACTTCGTCACGCACAGCTGGCAGCGGCAGACGGGGAAATCCCCGACGGTAACGTTGGGCGCATGGAACGCTACCCCCGGATGGGTACGGGTTGTCTGTCGGTCCGGCCGAGGCCGGATCTCGCTAAGATACCCCTGGTACCGGTCGCGGCAACGCAGGGTCGTCGCGTGGCGCTGGCCGGGTGGCGCAAAGGTGTACGTGCCATAGGTTTCGGAACCCTTCACCGATGACCAGCGTCATGCGATCCACCCTCCGATTTGCGATCCCCGTCGCGATCGGCGTCGTCCTCTGGTTCCTCCCGACTCCGGAGGAAGTGGACCCCAAAGGAGTCCACCTCCTGGCGATCTTCATTGCGACCATCATCGGGATCATTCTCAAGCCACTCCCGATGGGCGCGGTCGCCGCAATCGGGATCTGCGCGACGGCCGCGACCGGCACGCTGACCATCAACCAGGCGCTGACCGGGTTCGGCAATCGGGTCATCTGGCTCATCGTGTTGGCGTTCTTCATCTCGCGGGGGTTCATCAAGACAGGACTCGGCGCGCGCATCGCCTACCTCTTCATGGCCGCCCTCGGGAGGAGCTCGCTCGGACTCAGCTACGGCCTCATCGCCACCGACCTGGTGCTTGCACCGGCCATCCCCAGCAACACGGCTCGCTCGGGCGGCGTCATCTTCCCTATCCTGCGGTCAGTAGCCGAAGCCTACCAAGCGCCATGTTTCTCACGGCCATGGCTGCCAACCCCCTGGCCACGGAGTTGGCGGCCAGCCAGGGAGTGAGCATCAGCTGGACCATGTGGGCGCTGGGTGCACTGGTCCCGGGTTTGGTGAGCCTCGGCCTCGTACCGTACCTGCTCTACCGACTCTATCCCCCCGAGGTGAAGGAGACACCGAACGCAACCGCGCTCGCGCGGGAGCGACTCGCCGAGATGGGCTCCATGAAACGCAACGAGTGGGTAATGCTGGGCTGCTTCGCGTTCCTGCTCACGTTCTGGATTCTGGGCCAGGCACTGGCCCTACATCCGACGGTCACGGCCATGATCGGCCTGGCGATCCTGCTGCTCACGGGCGTGCTGGTATGGGACGACATCCTGAGTGAGAAGGGCGCGTGGGACACCTTGGTATGGTTCGCCGCGTTGGTGATGATGGCGTCATTCCTGACAGAGCTAGGTCTGATTCCGTGGTTCAGTGACCTGGTCGGCGGAGTGTTCGCCGGTTCCGCGTGGATCACCGCGTTCCTTGGGCTGAGCCTCATCTACTTCTACAGCCATTACTTCTTCGCCAGCAACACGGCGCACGTCAGCTCGATGTACGCGCCATTCCTGGGCGTGGCGCTCGCCGTCGGCGCACCACCGCTGCTCGCCGCGCTCGTGCTGGCGTACTTCAGCAACCTGTCCAGCAGCATGACGCAGTACGGAACGGGTCCGGCTCCCGTGCTCTTCGGCGCCGGCTACGTCGAGGTCACCGACTGGTGGCGGCTCGGGTTAGTCGTGAGCGTCGTGAACATCATCGTGTGGCTTGGGATTGGCGGGGTGTGGTGGAAGGTGTTGGGCATGTGGTGACGGTAGGGCTCGCGGTATTGCCGTCCGGACACCAGTTTTCCAGGTCCGCCAAGCGCAGACGCAGCAGGAATCACAGCTCGTTCGGGAAGCACGAACCAGTGTGGGAGGAGGGGACCGATGAGGGCGTCGTTCATTCTCACCATGATGGCTGTTGCACCGATCCTCACAGCCTGTGACGAGGATGTCGAGCGTACAGTCCCGCCGGCGGCGGTGGCGCCCGCCAACGCGAATGACGGTGCGCGGACCATCCTGGGACGGTACGCGGAGGCGTGGCGCGGGAGCGAGGAGATGGAGTTACCGGACGGCCTGACGCTGGGCTTCGAGATCAACGGGGAGGGTGGCGGCATCCATCATGTCGTGATCTCCCCCGACGGAGCAGCCACGCTGCAGGACGGTCCGTCGTCGGACGCCTACGTCACGTTCCTGATGGACATTGCCTACCTGCGCCGGCTCGACCGCGACGAGGTCAGCGCCCTCACTTCGGTGGCCCGAGCGCGGATGAGCGACGAGACACCACTCAACTTCCGGTTCCCCGAGGGCTTCCGCCTCACGCCCGACGCGATGGCGTTCCTGCTCCCGCTCGGATTCCACTTCTGGAACCGGTCCTGGCCCGAGACGATCCGCTTCGGAGATGGAACGACGCGGCACGTCCATGGCGGTAACTCCGCCATCTTCTACTACGACCGCGGCCTGCGGACCAGTTGGTACCAGCTCGAACCCGGAATGCACATCAATGCCGATCCGGAGCTACAGGCCAACCCGTTCCCGTCCCTGTTCATCATGACCAGAGGCCGCATCCAAGCGCGGCTGGACGGTATCGAGCGGGTCCTGTCCGAGGGGGAGGCCGTCTTCGTGCCTGCCGGCATGCCCCACGAGTTCTGGGCGGATGAGCACCAGTACGGCGAACTGGTGCTGATCATGTTCGGTGAGGGCGCGTAGCATGCGCCCCACACTCGAGTTCCTGGGAACCGAACTGGTGGAGCGCATCGTCGCGGAGGCGCGGGACCTGCTGCGTACGCTCGGCGTCGAGATCAACAACCCCGGACTCCTCTCCCTCTTGGCCGACCACGGCGCCGAGGTGGACGCACCAACCAAACGCGTGCACTTCACGGACGACATCATCGAGAACGCGCTCGGCACAGCGCCCGGCAGCTTCCACCTGTACGACGTGCAGGGGAAGGAGACCCACGACTTCTCGGGCACGCGGGTGCATTTCACGCCGGGCTGCACCGCGATTCGTGTCCTCGAGCACGACACCCGGGACGCGCGCGCCCCGAACACCGCCGACTACGTCGGCTATGCCAAGGTGGTATCGCGTCTGGACCATCTCCCCTCCCAGAGCACCGCCTTGGTCCCCAGCGATGTTCATCCCAACATCTCCGACAGCTACCGCCTGTTCCTGAGCCTGCTACACTGCGAAAAACCCGTGATAACGGGGGCGTTCACGATAGAGTCCTTCGAGGTGATGAAGGACCTGCAGCTGGCCGTGCGGGGAAGCGAGGAGGCACTCGCCGCCCGGCCGCTGACGGTGTTCTCCTGCTGTCCCACCGCACCGCTGCGCTGGAGCGACGTGACGTCGCAGAACGTGGTGGACTGCGCCAAGTTCTCGATTCCGGTGGAGTACGTGTCGATGCCGCTCACCGGGTTCGTGGCACCAGTAACCCTGGTAGGAACGCTGGTGCAGCACACGGCGGAGACACTGAGCGGCATCGTGATCAGCCAGCTCACCAATCCGGGCACACCGGCCCTGTACGGCGGCTCTCCGGCCGTCTTCGACGTGCGCTACGAGACAACGCCGATGGGCGCCGTCGAGACGATGATGATCAATTGCGCCAACAACGAGATCGGCACCTATCTCGGCTTGCCAACACAGGGGTACATGGGGCTGAGCGACGCCAAGCTGCTCGACGCGCAGTGCGGCCTCGAGAGCTCCATGGGCGCCACGCTCGCTGTGTTGAGCGGCATCAACAACCTGACGGGCCCGGGTATGCTCGACTTCGAGAGCTGCTTCAGCCTGGAGAAACTGGTGCTGGACAACGAGATCTGCGGCATGGCGCTGCGGCTGGCACGCGGCATCGAGCCCAAGGAGGACTTCCCGGCTCTGCCGCGGTTCGAGGAGTTGCTGAAGGAAGACCACCTCCTCATTTCGAAGCACACACGCCGTTACCTGCGGGAGGAGCATCACTTCCCCGGTCCAGTCATCGACCGGGCGAACCGCGCGCGCTGGCAGGACGAGGGTGGCACGACGCTCGGCGCCCGTGCGCGCAGCGAGGTCGAGAAGCTCCTCACTGAATACGAGCCCTCCTCCCTCGATGACACGGTCCGAGCACAGATGACCGAACTCATGGCCGCCGAGGCCCGACGCCACGGCATGGACACCCTGCCCCATGAGGACGCATGACCGGCGTCGTGAGCTTCTCCACGTCGGACATCCATCCCGACCGGGAAGTCGCCCTGGGGTACCAGGGAATTCCCCCCGGGGCGGCGGTGCCCCCGCACATCGAACAGCTGTACACTGCCGCGGTGGAGCTGCTGCTCGAGGCCGCCGAACCCGTGGCCGTGGTTTCCGAGATCTCCGCGGATGACTTCCGTGCCGTGTTCGAGGGCGAGGGACAGAACGAGCCTCGCACGCCTGTGGGCGATGTCTTCCCGCTCGCCAGTGAGCTCTTCCTGTTCGCGGTGACACTGGGCGAGCCCGTCAGCGACGTTATCCGTCGCTGCTTCGAGACGAACGAGTTCGCGGCCGGAAGTATGGTGGATGCGGCCGCCTCAGTGGCGGCCGATACGGCGGCCGACGTCATCGAGCAACGCATCAGCGAGAAACTCCACGTCGACGGACGAGCCACGCCGGACACCGGCGTCTTGCGCTACAGCCCGGGGTACTGCGGCTGGCACGTCAGCGGACAGCGGAAGCTGTTCGAGTATCTGGATCCCGGGAAGATCGGCCTCTCGCTGGGAGCGAGCTATCTGATGCAGCCGCTCAAGTCCGTATCGGGCGTCGTGATCGCGGCGCCCAAGAAGGTCCACAGTTTCGCGCCCTCTTACGACTTCTGCCGGCAGTGTGAGACGCGCAGTTGCCGCGAGCGAATTCGCGCGCTGCTCGCCGGGTGAGCGTTACGACGATTGGGAGGATGTGAATGAACACGCTGGCCGAAATCGCCACCGGCGTCATCAATGGTGACGACGAGTTGGTCGGGAAGCTCACGCAACAGCTCATCGGCGAGAAGGCGGCGCCGGCATCGATCCTGGACGACGGACTGATCGCCGGCATGGACGTCGTCGGTGAGCGGTTCAAGAAGCACGAGATCTTCCTGCCCGACGTGTTACTGGCGGCCAAGGCGATGTACGCCGGCATGGAACTGCTCAAGCCGCTGCTCATCGCTGACGGCGTTCCGTCGATGGGAAAGATCGTGATCGGCTCCGTGCGCGGGGACCTGCACGACATCGGCAAGAACCTGGTAGGCATCATGCTGCAGGGAGCCGGGTTCGACGTGATCGACCTGGGACGGGACGTCGCACCCGAGCAGATGATCGAAGCAGTACAGCAGCACGACGCCACCGTGATCGGAATGTCGGCGCTGCTCACCACCACCATGCCGGTGATGGGTGAGGTCGTGGAGCGGATTCAGAAGGAGGGCCTCACGGGCACGGTGAAGACCCTCGTGGGCGGCGCACCGCTCAGCGCAGAGTTCGCGACCGAGATCGGAGCGGACGCGTATGGCTACGACGCCGCCAACGCAGTGGACCGCGTGAAGCAGCTGATGGGCACGGCCTGACATGCAGCCGTTCGCCGAGCGGCTCGTCTCGGGAAGACCTCTCGTGTGCGACGGCGCCATCGGCACCATGCTCATCGAGCGCGGCCTCGAGCCGGGCCAACCGCCCGAATCGATCACGCTCTCCCACTCCACCGTGCTCGAAGAGATCGCACGGCTCTACGCCGATGCCGGTGCGGATATAGTCGTGGCGAACACGTTCGGCGGCTCGCCCCTGCGGCTCGCGCAGTACGAGCTGGACGGCAAAACGGAGGAGTTGAACCGGGCGGCCGTCCAGGCTGTGCAGCGCGTTGGCGCAGACCGCGTGTACGTCGCGGCATCGTGCGGGCCGAGCGGTGCCTTGCTCAAGCCCCACGGCGACACCGACCCCGGCACGGTCGCCGCCAGCTTCCACGAGCAACTCGAGCATCTGTTCGCCGTCGGGCTCGACTGCGTGATCGTCGAGACCATGGTCGATCTCGCCGAGGCGAAGCTGGCCATACAGGCCGCCAAGGATCTCTCGCCGGCCACGCCGGTGTTGGCCACCATGACGTTCGACGCCACCCCCAAGGGGTTCTTCACCGTCATGGGTGTGAGCGTCGAAGCGGCAGCCTCGGGCCTGCAGGAGGCCGGGGCCGACGCCGTGGGCTCCAACTGCGGCAACGGCAGCGAGAGCATGCTCCAGATCGCTCGCGCGTTTCGGGCGTGCACCGATTTCCCCCTCATCATCCAGCCCAACGCCGGCCTGCCCGAGATCCGAGGCGGCCAGACCGTATACGACGAGACGCCCGAGTTCATGGCCGCGAGGGCCAGGGAGCTGCTCGATATCGGCGTCTCGGTCATCGGCGGCTGCTGCGGCACTACGCCGGAGCACGTCAGGGCCCTGCGCGCGACGGTCGACGCCTTCGGCTGAGACCAAACCAAGGAGACCTCGGGATCGGGTCCCCGCTCGCCGGCGACCCCCGAACAACACCCGAATACAACCGCCTCCGGCGTCCGTTCCGGCCGACTACCGCCGTGGCCCGCATGGCCTTACCTTTGTCTGTCTCTAGAGCAGAAGGACCCGTGCCGGGGGAAGACATCCCGCCGGCAGCCCGAACGCGGGGGCATTGCCGCGGAGAATGATGCGCGATCGGCTGGCTCGGCATAGCCGGACTCCGACGAACATCAGCGCAACACTGAAGGAGTACGGCATGCGTACGACCGGAACCGTAAAGTGGTTCAACGATGCCAA
>JBDGYO010000553.1:0-2104 GCA_039584015.1 Gemmatimonadota bacterium
ATGTCGGTGGATGCCTATGGCCCCATCGCCGACAACGCCGGCGGTATCAGCGAGATGAGCGGTCTGGGACCGGATGTCCGCAAGATCACCGACGGGCTGGACGCGCTGGGCAACACCACCGCCGCCATCGGCAAGGGCTTCGCCATCGGGTCGGCGGCGCTCACCGCCCTGGCACTGTTCACCGCCTACGCCAACGCCGTGACGCCGGCGGGCGAGCCGCCGATCATGCTCAACATCTCCAACCCCAAGGTGGTGATCGGCCTCTTCCTGGGTGGGATTCTGCCATTCCTGGTCGCCGCGATGACCATGACCGCCGTGGGACGCGCGGCCGAAGGCATGGTGCAGGAGGTGCGGCGGCAGTTCCGGGAGATCACGGGCCTCATGGAGGGCAAGGCCAAGCCCGACAGCGCGCGCTGCGTAGACATTTCTACGCGGGCGGCGCTACGCGAGATGATCGTCCCGGGGCTCACCGCGGTGATTGCGCCGGTGCTGGTGGGCAAGCTCTTCGGCATCCAGACGCTGGGCGGCATGCTGGCCGGCGCCACCGTGACCGGCGTGATGCTCGCGCTGTTCATGGCCAACGCCGGCGGCGCCTGGGACAATGCCAAGAAGTACATCGAGGGCGGCGCCCACGGTGGCAAGGGCTCCGACCCGCACAAAGCGGCGGTCGTGGGCGACACGGTGGGCGATCCGTTCAAGGACACCAGCGGGCCGCCGTCCATGAACATCCTGATCAAGTTGATGTCGGTAGTCAGCCTGGTGCTGGCGCCGTGGTTCATTGGCTGATCCGACAACGAACGCTCACACGTTGCACGTGACAGACGCCTGGACGTTTCGACGTCCAGGCGTCTAGTCTTATACTCATGCTCCGCTTGGGAATCATCGGGCTCCCCAACGTGGGGAAATCTACCCTGTTCAACGCCCTCACCAACGCCGGCGCCGTCGCCTCCAACTATCCGTTCTGCACCGTCGAGCCGAACGTCGGGGTCGTTCCCATCCCCGACGAGCGGCTGGAGCGCCTCGCGGCAACGGTCGGCCAGCAGAACATCGTGCACGCGGCCGTCGAGTTCTTCGACATCGCAGGCCTGGTCGAGGGCGCCAGCACCGGCGAGGGCTTGGGCAACCAGTTCCTCGCCCACATCCGCAACGTGCACGCGGTCGTGCACGTGGTGCGCTGCTTCGAGGATCCCGACGTGACCCACGTGACGGGTGCGGTGGACCCGGTGCGGGACCACGACATCGTCACGACCGAGCTGGCGCTGGCGGATCTCGCGGTGGCGCAGCACCAACGGGAGCGGGCGCTGAAGCTCGCCCGCTCCGGCGACAAGGAGGCGCAGGCCGAGGTCGAATTGCTGGAGCGGGTGATCGCCGAGCTCGACGCCGGGCGCGGCGCGCGCGACGCGGTCTCCAGTGACCAGGAACGGCGCGCCCTGGAGCAGCTGGGGCTCCTCACGCTCAAGCCCGTGCTCTACGCCGCCAACGTGGACGAGGACGAGCTAGGCGCCGAGCGCAGCCCCGCGGTCGAAGCGCTCTCCGCCACGGCGAAAGCGCACCACGAGGACGCCGGGGTGGTCCCCTTCTCCGCCAAGTTCGAGGCAGAGCTGGCCGAGCTGGCGGGGGACGAGCGGGCCGAGTTCCTCGCGAGCGGGGGCATCGAGGAGCCCGGGCTCGACCGGCTGATCCATGCCTGCTACCGGCTGCTCGACCTGGAGACCTTCTTCACCGTGGTGGGGGACAAGGAAGTCCGGGCGTGGACGCTGCCAGCGGGCGCTACCGCCTTCGAGGCGGCCGGCGAGATCCACACCGACTTCCAGAAGGGCTTCATCCGGTGCGAGGCGGTCCAGGTAGGGGACTTCATCGCCGCCGGGTCGTACAAGGCGGCCCGGGAACAGGGGACGATCCGCAGCGAAGGGAAGGACTACGTGGTGCGGGACGGGGACGTGCTGCTGTTCCGGTTCAACGTCTAGCCGCCCCTTCCCCAGAGGGCCCGAACCCACTAGCTTCCCCGCTCCAAATCTCCTACTCCGCCCAGCACCGGGCGGGGTCACTTTGTCCGAAGGATGGTGCAATGACCCGTCAGTACGAGCTGGTCTACATCTTCGAC
>JBDGYO010000159.1:0-6316 GCA_039584015.1 Gemmatimonadota bacterium
GCTTCTCGCGGCGCGCCGGGTGGTGTGAGGAGGAAACGGGCCACCTCCACCGAATGGCACATCATATCGTTCAGGACACCGCCGCCCTGAAGCTCTCCCTCCCAGAACCATGGCATGTGGGGACCGCTGTGCTCCTCGGCGGCGCGCGCGAGATACGGCGGGCCGGTGAGCGCCGCTCCGCGGGCCCACAGGGTGTCCTTGCCTCGCACGACGCCGGGCGAGAACAGCTGGTTTTCGAGGTAGCCGTGGAGCAGACCGCTCTTCTCGGCCAGCTCGAGCATCCGGCGGGCCTCTGCGGCGTTCCTGCCTAGCGGTTTCTCGCACGCGACACCCACTAGCTCGCCCTTCCCAGCCTCGATCGCGTGCGCGATCTCCTCCATGATCTCGATGCGGGTGAAGTTGGGTGCGAGGATCCAGAGGGCGTCGATCGACGGATCGGCTACCCCAAACACCTTGGCGTCGCCCACGTCGATCTCCGCGGCGAGCGCCGCCGCCGCCTCGGCCGTCTCTCGTCGGCGACTCACGACGCCCACGATATCCGAGTCACGCACGCCGAGCCATGAGCGGATGTGGAACCTGGCGACGAATCCCCCACCAATCACCCCCACACCGAGTCGCTTCTTGGCCTCCATTACCTCACCGCCTTTCCATGGACTACGTCGTGCTCCCGCCCGCGAGCGGCTCTCGTCCTGCAGCTTCCTCTTCACGGAAGAAGAGGAGGAACACCACGGCGCAGAGGAGGGTCAGCGCACAGGGCACGAGGAAGACGTAGGTCCAGTTCGTGTCGGCCCCGGTGGTGAAGACGTCTCTGATCTTGCCTGCGAACAAGCTGCCAAGAAACCGCCCGAAGCCGAGGGCCACGATGGCAATGAGGCCCTGAGCGGAAGCGCGGATGTCGGGCGGAGCGACCTTGTCGACGTAGATGAACGCGGCGACGAAGAAGAACACGTAGCAAAAACCGTGGAGCGCCAGCGACGCGATGACCAGCCACGCGGGCGTACCGATCGCAAACATGATGTAGCGCAGCGGCCAGGCGACGACACCAACGGCAAGCGTTTTCCGCATGCCGTACTTCTTGAGGAACCACGAGAGGAGGAATGCCATGACGAAGATCTCGGCAAACTGCGCCACCGTCATGACGGCTGGAACGTTCGTGCTCGACACGCCGATCCGATCCGACTCGAGGAACGGCGCCGTGAGGATGTAGAAGAACTCGAGCTCGGTCGCGACTACAAAGGTGATCCCCACGAAGATCGCGAACTGCTTGGCCCGGAGCATCTTCAGCGACTCCAGGAAGGCCCACGGGTTCACGCCCTCCTTCGCGGGCGGTGTGTGCGGCAGCGTCAACGACTGCGCGCCCATCACGATCGAGATGACACCTGCCAACAGCAACGTATCCCCCTGGGCGACCGGCACGCTCGCGTTGTCACCCAGCCAGCGCCAGCCGGTGAGCGCCCATCCTGCAGCTATCCACCCGAGCGTGCCCCACACCCTGAGCCCACCAAACTCCCTCTCGGAATCCTTGAGGTTGATCATGGCGATGGAGTTGGTGAGGGCGAGGGTGGGGGCGTAGAGCAGGCTGTAGGCAAGCATCAGCACGAGCATGACGGTGTAGTCCGTCGTGCGTGAGACGGCGACCAGCAGCAGGCCGCCGGTGAATGCGAGAAACCCGATCACCTTCTCCGAGGAGAAGTACCGATCTGCCACCTGGCCGGCCACGAACGGGGAGATGATCGTGGCGAGCGGGAGGAGCGCGTAGATCCAGCCTACCTGACCGCCGGAAAACCCCACGTCGTTGATGAGATACGACGACAACACGGGGGCCCAGGCACCCCAGATGGCGTACTGCAGGAACATCATGATGCCCAGGCGGGTCTTGTCGCTCACGTCACAGTCTCCGTGGTGTCAGAGGTCTTGGTGTGATATGACACCTGCTCCGGCCGCTACACGATCCTGCGGCGCACCGGGTCCCACTCGACCTTGCGGCCTTCCTGATAGGAGCGCGTGGCCATGTGGCAAGTGATCGCTTCCTCGAAGGCGCGGTCGATGTTGCAGCTCGTGACCCCGCCGTTCCTGATCACGTCGAGCCACTCGTCGATCAGCAGGTGGTACGCCGACACACGTCTTCCGCCGCGGTAGGTGTAGAGCAAGCCTCGGCTCGCGAAGTACTCGGCCGTGGCGGAAGTCACCGCGTCGATCCCTTTGAAGCCCGGCTGGTACGTGAACATCGGTCGCGAGGGATCGATGATTCCGTCCTCGATCTTCTGCTCGTAGCGCGTGGAGTCGCGCTCGGCGGACACGGTGAGCGTGCCGCTGACCTGCATCGACGCATCGTGGCCCATGAACCTGAGACCACGGTACATGCCGTTTGCAAGCGTCGCGCTGTACACGAACGTCAGGTCGCGGTCGGGGTACTCGTAGACGGCCTGGAACACGTCGGGCACGTCGCGGCCGTCCTTGAAGTAGTAGAGGCCCCCCGACGCCACCGCCGATTGCGGTATGCCCACCTGCAGGATCTGGTTGACGGCATCGTACTCGTGCGAGAGGAGGTCGCCCGAAAGGCCGGTCCCGTAGTCGTACCAGCAGCGCCAGCGGAAGAAGCGCTCGAGGCTGAACGGCACCCTGTGCGGTGCGGGGCCCTGGAACCCGTCCCAGTCGATCGTGTCCGGGCTTCCCTCCTCATGAATGTCCCACACCCATGCGCCCCAGGGGGTGTTGCGGTTAGTGGTGCCTTCGACCAGCGTGATCGGGCCGAGGATGCTGGCGTCGATCACCTCGCGAGCCTTCATATGCGCTTCCGACTGGCGGTTCTGGTGTCCCAGCTGGAAGACCACGTCGGAGTTGTCGACCGCGTCGTAGACGGCGTGTGTCTCGTCTTCCGTTCGGGTCAGGCACTTCTCGCAGTAGACGTGCAGGCCCGCCCGCACGGCGTCGATCGTCATGCGCGAGTGCCAGTGATCGGGGGTCGCGATGATCACGGCATCGCAGTCGCCGCTCGCGATGAGATCACTGTAGCGCCGGTACCGTTTGGCGGGTGGCATGGCGGGGCCACCGCCCGGACGGACATCCACCTGTGACGCGGCAATCGCGCGCTCTGCCCGCACGTCGAACACGTCGCACACCGCGGTGATGGCAACGTTCAGGTCGCTCTGATTGAGATACACCTCGAGGTTCTTGTTGCGAGGGTCTTCCGCGTTAGCCTCGCGCGCCTCTTCCACCCAGTCGGGGTGGGCGAATCCGGCGTGGCGCACCAGAGACTCGCCCTCGCCGCCGAACCCGATGATCCCCAGTCGGATGCGTTCACCCGGCGGCCGCGAGATCAACTCGGGGATGACGGCCGGCCCTCTCTCGCCAACCCCCAGCTCCGCCATGATAGCGTCCCGCCTGGCCTCGTCGGCCGCCTTTTTCTTGAAGAAGTTGTAGAAGAAGACGCCGAAGAACGGGATCGAGACGAGCGCTTTGATGAGGCCCCGCCGGCTGATGCCGCCCTCCTCTGCTGCCGCCGGAGCGTCGTGCCTGTCGGTCGTGTTGCGGTCAGTCATCGTACGTTCCCCTCAAGCATGGGACTGGGTCGGCGCGGTGGACTCAGGCTTGGGCTTCCAGAACATCACTCTGTCGCGTGTGATCAGCCCATCAAAGCCGAACACCTTGCTGGTCGGGAAGGCGAGCAGCACGCACAGCGCAGCCAGTTCGATCAGGACCTTGTTGACGACGAGGTAGCTCCCTTCGGCAGGCATCCCATACGTGTATCCGGCGAACGGCGGCGCGGCGACGTAGTACAGGGCCAGGAGCACGATGCCTGCAATCGTGGCGGGACGCGCGAAGAGCCCCAGCATCAAACCCAACCCAATCACGATGAGGCCCCATACGTTGAGGAAATCCACCACGGCCAGGGCGGACGGGTTGCTCGCGATCCGTAGAAACCACCCGCTGAACCACCCCTGCGATTCGGCGAGGTACCCCGCCGCCGTCCAGTAGGGGTTGATGAGCTTGGCGAGGCCCTCGTAGAAGAAGTGCCAGCCGATGAAGATTCGCAGCACCACCAGTGCGGCCTTCTGGAACTTACTGTAGCCGCGGAGGGCCGCGCGCTCCAGTTCAGGCGTTTGTCGTGTCATGATTCCGTCTGCTCCTCCAGCCTCTCGACGTCAGTTGCGTTCCGCCCTCGCCGATGATGAGACACTCGCATCCAGAGAGGGAGTTGATGAACTCGATGCCCCGCTGCGGCTCCATTACGAAGACCGCTGTTGCAAGGGCATCGGCCGCCATCGCGCTGGGAGCCACCACCGAGACACCGGCGCTCAGGTTGGGCGACCTGCCGGTCTCTGAGCTCACGATGTGGTGGTACAGCCTGTCGCGATCGAAGTAGATCTCGTAGCTGCCTGAGGTGGCGACGGCAGCATCGGTGAGGTGAATCGTGTCGGGGAATGATTCGCTCTTCGAGGGATCCTGCACCGCGACCGTCCAGGGCTGCCGGCGCTCCTTGCGTCCGCCCGCCCTGATGTCGCCTCCTGCGTTGATCAGGTAGCTCCCGATCCCCTGGTCGGCCAGCACTCGGGCCATCGCGTCCACGATGTAGCCCTTGGCGACCCCATCCAGCGTGATCCCCATACCGGACCTTGCGAAGCTCACGCTGCCAGGCGACACGGCGACGTGGCGCGATCCCGCCAGCTCCAGCGCTTCCCTGATCTCCGCTGCTGTCGGCTCGCGCGGCGTCACGCCGTCAAGCCTCTCACGAAACAGGTCCACCAGCGGCTCGACGGTGACGTCGAAGGCGCCGCCACTCTGCTCGTGGTACTCGAGGGAACGGGAGAGGACGTGGGAGAACTCCGGCGGTGCGTGGTCCAGCCGGCCGGCGTCGTTGAGCTCCGTGATCGCCGACGTCCCGTCGAACCGGCTGAACACGCCGATCAGCCGGTCCATCTCCTCGAGAGCCCGTCCGATGGCTTCCTCAGCACGCTGCTTCGACCGGGCGAGTGTCGAGATGGAGACGAGCGTACCCATGGCGGGGCGCGTGCTGGTGACCTTGAACGCCCTGCGACTCAGCCGGACCGCGTCGGTCGCGACGGGCGAAGCGTCGACGCGCTCGAATCCTAGACTCTCGAGGGCCGCGAGCTTGCGGGCGATCGGGGGCGTCTCGGGCATCCGCACTCAGGCTTGGGGGCCAATGGGAGGGCACCCGCAATATACCAGTCGCTCACGGGGGGTGGCCAGGCACGGCATCAGCGATACTCCCCCTCCAGCCGCGCACGCGTTCGCTCCAGCAGCGCTTTGGTCGCGCGAATCCCCCTGGGCTCGCTCAGAGGGGCTCCCTCGTACTCGATCCCGACGTACCCGCGGTAGCCGGCGTCCAACACAATGCGGAGCATCCGCACATAGTCGGTATGGCGCTCATTGCCCTGTTCGTCGAAGTCGTGCGACTTGGCGCTCACGGCCTTGGCGAACGGCATGAGCTCGCCGACGCCTTGGTAGCGGTCGTACCACTCGTCGTCGCTCACTTGGAAGTTGCCGAAGTCCGGCAGCGTGCCGCAGCGCGCATGGTCCACGGCTGCGATCACACCGGCGAGCCAACTACCGTTCGAGGAGAGGCCGCCGTGGTTCTCCACCAGCACACCGATCCCGCGCTCGGCCGCGAACTCGGTGAGCCTCCTCAGGCCGTCCACCGCCAGCTCGTGCTGTTCTTGCGGACTCCCCTGCGACCGGGCGTTGACGCGGATCGAGTGGCACCCCAGGTATCGCGCCGCCTCGACCCAGCGGTAGTGGCTCTCGATGGCCGTCGTGCGCGCGCGGTCGTTGGGATCACCCAGGGCCCCCTCACCGTCGCACATGATGAGGAGGCTCCTGACACCGTGATCGTCCGCCCGTACTCTCAGTTCTCTCAGGTAAGCGGGCGCCACGTCCTTGAAGAACGTGTTCACGTACTCCACGGCGTCGAGCCCGTAGTCCCGTCGTGCGACGACGGGGAAGTCGAGGTTGTCGAGGCGACCGGCCTGGAGGGTGCGGTGTAGGGACCACTCGGCGAGGGAGATCCTGAAGAGCGGCTCGCCCGCCTCCGGGGCAGGCGCGGGTGAGTGTGCCGCAGAGGGCTCGGCGAACGCCGCCGCCGAAAAGACGGCGCCGGCTATCTCCAGGAACCTGCGGCGACTCATGCCTCTCGTCATGGATAGGGGTCGCCGCGCGCTAGCGGGGCTCCTCCTGTACCCGACTCACCATCCCAAGCGGCTCTCCCTCGCGCACCGGCGGCGTGGCCACGACGTAGTTCACCACCCCAGCAAACGGAGCACGGACGTCCTGGATCGACTCCCCGAAGAAATCGACG
>JBDGYO010000554.1:0-3494 GCA_039584015.1 Gemmatimonadota bacterium
GCCGACGTCATCATCTACCGGCTGTTCACGGTGTCGTACGATCTGGAGCAACACAGCCAGGCCTCGCGGTGGTGCACCGAAGGCAGGAGGCGGTTCCCCGACGACTACCGGTTTGCGCGGTGCCAGCTCGTGCTCATGACGATGCCGGAGGCCGAGGCAGACGTCGCGCTGGCATGGCAGACCGTGGCCGAGTGGGGGGAGCTGAGCCCGGACCACCTTGCCGAATACCACGGCCATCTGGCACGGATGTACATGGGGGGTGTGCTCGCCCGCGCGGGTCTCGCCGACAGCGCGAGACGGGTGCTGGAGGCGGCGCGCGCCGATCGCGAAGTGGACCCCCGTCGGGATCTCGCCTGGACCGAAGCGTACATGCGGGTCCTCTTGGGCGACCACGACGAAGCCATAGACTTGCTCACGCAGTACATGGCCGCCAATCCCGATCAGATCCACGGGGAGGAGAGCGAGGCGGACGTGTACTGGTGGTGGAAGGACCTGCGCGACGATCCGCGGTTCCGCCGCGTCGTAATGGGTCGTTGAATTGACACGCGGCAGTCCGGCGAGGCCGGATCTGGTCGTGCGAGGCTGGTTCAAATTGATCCAACCCCGACTTGACATTCCAGGATTCGGCCAGCACGTTCTCGTCCATCCATATCCACTGGTTCCTGCGCCTGGGCTCGCTGCACCACTAGGAGACACAACATGAAACGCGCCCTGTTTATGATTCTCACGGCATCGGTTCTGGTGTCGTGCCAGGACGACTCGCAGCGGGGTCCGACTGACGTCGGTGTCCCGCTGCTCTCACATTTGCCAGCGATCGCTGGCGATCAGGACACCTACCTCAACCAGGTGGCCAAGAACGCCAACTTCGGCAATTCCACGGTCCTGAGCCTGCGCGAGTCGGCAAAGAACCGCGTGCTGGTGGCGTTCTCTTCGCCGACCATGCAGGGGGCGGGAGCCTTCGTGCAGAACGTGACCGACGGCCGCGTCTTCCTTACGCTCACCATCGCCGAGAATCTCGGGGATTGGGGGCCAAACGGGCGCCTCCTCGAGGTCCATCGCATGGGCGCCTCCTCGAGGTCCATCGCATGACGCACGGCTGGGAGGAGTTGACGGCCACTTGGAACTGCGCCGACGACACCGATCCGAGCAACAACCAGCCGGATTGTAGCGGCAGCGACGCGTGGGACGTCTCGAAGGGAGGAGACAACCCGTGGGTATCGACGCCCACCGCGACCGCCCTCATCACGACCGGCCAGACGGGGACGATTCAGTTCGACGTCACCGATGATTTCGGCGGCGCGATCGACTACGGTTGGGTCGTCGTGCGGGAAGATGAGCAGGAGTCGGGCGACGTTTCGTTTCACTCGTTCGACAACCAAGAATCCGCTGATGTGGCGCCCCGTCTCATCATGACCGTCTGCCCGGAGGGCGTGACCTGCGGCGAGACACTGGTGACGGTTGGCGCGAACGGCCAGAATGGCGACTTCTTCGTGGCGGCCGCCGAGGACGGTGCCAGAATCGTGGAGCTCGACGTCGACGAGAACCAGATCGGCACGCTCTTCGATTCCAATGGCGACGTGGTCGACCCGCCCGATTACCCGGATGAGCTCATCTTCAGCCTGCAGCGTGTCGTGGACGGCAGCGGAAACGACCTGAAGTGCCTCGGCATTCCCGACCCGTCGATCGAGGTCGGCCCCTGCTGGGAGGCCGAGATCACCGATCCGGCAACCGGCGACGAGTTCGACGTGAAGTTCAACGACCCCCAGCTCTTTGCAGCCTGCGTCCTCCCCAGTGCCGACCCAAGCATCAGGGAGACTGCCCTCGCGGACGTGGTGCGCCAAGTCAGAAGGGCGGAGTTCGATCCCACAGCGGACCAACCGGACGCCAATAACCCGGACTCGGAGCTGCCGGATCCTCTCACGATCCTGAAGTCTGCCGCCCCCGCCGACGAGATCCCCCTGGATTGCGACGTCTTTGAACAACAGGGACACCTCGACCACATGAACCCGGTCTTCCGACTCGCCCGGGCGCTGTGGAACCGAATCACGCGGCAGGTGACCCCGCGTCCCCTGCAAGCCAGCACCACGATCACACGTCCCCTGCAAGCCAGCACCACGATCACAACTCTGGGCCATCACCGGGGCACCACTACCGAGTTCCCGGAGGCGAGCGTCCTCAGCTGGGCAGCCCTCTACGGCCCCTATCTCAGCGGCGGGTGGAGCTACATCACGGTCGGGCGCAAGTGCGACAACTGCGATGCGGACCGCGTCCCGCGGAAGTGGTTCGAGGAGGGGTTTGACGACTCGGGCTGGAACCACGGTGCCACCGCGGCCTTCGGGGACACGTTGGCGGCTCCGCCGCCGGCTGCCTGTGGGCTGGCTGCATCCGTGGCCACCAACTGGCCCTCGGCCAACCCCAACTTCAACCCGCCGGCGATCACCGAGCTCCTGCTGCGGAAATCATTCTCGCTGCTGCCCTTCACCGGTGACGCCGACCACCCGGGCCAGGTCAACCTGGAGATCCGGGCGGCCGTGCACAACGACATCCAGGTCTACCTGAATGGCAGCGATGTGACGGAGTTCGTCATTTGGCCGGAGGGCGTGAACCTCAAGAAGGACAAGGGCTGGATCAAGAGCGATGACGACTGTCCCATGTATGACCAGGTGATCGTCCAGGTTCCGGAGGAGCTTGCGCGGTTTGGCGGCACCAACCTCTTGGCCATCCGGGCGCGCAGTCGCGACCTGAATCCCAGCTTCCTGGACGTCCAGGTCAACGTGATTGAGGTCGAGGAGGAGTAAGGCCCTTCGATGGTGACCTAAGAAGAAAGGGCGGCTCCCTCGGAGCCGCCCTTTTCGTTTCGCCCTGTTCTCGCGGATGGACTCCGCTCGGCGCCTCAGCCACCCTCCTCCGCCAACCACCGATAGACCGCCCGCACGTTGAGTGGGAACCACGCCTCGTACTGGCCCCACCCCTCGTACGCCGGCAGCCGGATACGCTCGGCGGCCTCGTCCTCACTCCAGCCACGCTCTACGGCTTCCCGCACGGCGTTGCGCAGGTCGCGGTAGTAGCCGATCTGGCGGATCACCGACCCCCGATCGCCGGCTGGCCCGTGCCCGAACACGATCGTCTCGAACGGGATCTCCAATAGTCTGTCCAGTGCTGCGAAGAACTCGGGGAAGTGATAGTCGGGGAGATCGCGGTACCCCATGCGGTCGTTCGACACGAAGTCCACCGCAAAGGCGACCTTCACATCCGGTACGTAGGCGACGAGCATGTTGTCGCTGTGGCTCGGTCCCAGATAATGCAGCTCGACTGCCCGGTCCCCGAAGTGCAGCGTCATACTCTTGGTGACCGTGAGGTCCGGCGGCGGACGCTCCGCATCTTCCGCTGCCGCCACCTTCGCGTAGGCCTTCTCGTGCGCGATCACCGGCGCGTCGCTGTCGAAGGCCTGGCGCAGCACGTTCGCGCCGGTGGCGTGGTCGGCGTGATCGTGG
>JBDGYO010000160.1:0-10351 GCA_039584015.1 Gemmatimonadota bacterium
CCCGCGCATGACCGTCGGCGCGGCCGTGCGGGAACCGATCACCGTGCATCGCCTGGCGCGCGGTGCCGAGGCGGATGCACGAGTGGCGGCGCTGTTCAAGGAGGTCGGACTCGACCACGGCTACGTGTCCGCCTACCCACATGAGCTGTCGGGCGGGCAGCGGCAGCGGGTCGGGATCGCCCGAGCGCTGTCGGTGGACCCGGAGTTCGTCGTGCTCGACGAGCCCGTCTCGGCGCTCGACGTCTCGGTGCAGGCCCAAGTGCTGAACCTGCTGGCCGACCTGCGCGACCGGCACGGTCTCACCTACCTGTTCATCGCGCACGACCTCGCCGTGGTGCGGCACCTCGCGACCCGTGTAGCCGTCATGTACCTGGGCAAGCTGGTGGAGGTCGCGCCGGCCGAAGCGCTGTACGCGAATCCGCTCCATCCCTACACCGGGTCGCTCCTCGCCGCGGTGCCGGCACCCGAGCCCACCTCGGAGCGCAAGCCCCTGGCGGTCGTCGGGGAAGCAACCGTCGCCGCCAAGCCGCTCACCGGCTGTCCGTTCGAGCCGCGCTGTCCACATCCCAAGAAGGACGACCGCTGTCGCGCGGAGGCCCCGGCGTGGCACAAGGTCGAGGCAGGACGCTGGGCGGCCTGTCACCACGTCGAGGAGCCGTTGCGGCCGGAGTGACGCCTCCGCATCTTACCGCCACTTTGCCGGCCACCCGTCACCACTCCGTGGAGATCGCATGACCTTCCTTCTGGCCGTCGTCCCCCTGATCCTCGTGGGGATCAGCCTGTGGCGCTCGCGCAAGGTGAAGAGCCACGCCGACTTCATGGTGGCGGGCCGATCTGTCCCCGTGCTGCTGCTGGTGGGCACGCTGGTCTGCACCTGGATCGGCTCGGGCTCGCTGTTCGGCGGCGCTGGCCTCGCGTACCGCACGGGCATCGCGGAGCTGTGGTTCTCATTCGGGGCGTGGGTCGGGCTCGTCGTGGCCTACTTCATCGCCGGCAGAGTGCGGCGCATCGCGGAGTACACCGTTCCCGACCTGCTGGAGAAGCGCTACAACGCGGCGGCCAGATTGCTTGGCACGCTGGCCATCATCCTGGCCTACGTCACGATCGCCGCCTATCAGTTTCGCGGGGGCGGCTGGATCCTCTCCATCGTGAGTGACGGCGCGATCAGCCCCACGACCGGCATGTACATCACGGCAGCCACCATCGTCATCTTCACGATGCTGGCAGGCATGATGTCCATCGTCACCGTGGACATCTTCAACGGCATCATCATCACGCTGGGGATCCTGTTCACCCTGCCCTACATGGTGTTTCAGGTGGGAGGGGTGAGTGAGGTACTGGCGCGGCTGCCGGAGAACTTCACGTCACCGACGGGGGGCCACAACCTGCTGTGGGTGATCGGCGTCTCGTTGCCCACCTTCCTGCTGCTGCTGGGTGAGAGCGGGATGTACCAGAAGTTCTTCTCGGCCAAGGATGCCAACGCCGCGCGCCGGGCCGTGATTGGGATGGTGCTCGGCGTGGTGGTCATCGAGACCGCCCTCGCGCTCGTGGCCATCGTGGGCCGCGCCGCCTACCCGGACCTCATGGAGCAGACCTCCATCGTGGGCCGGGCGGCATCGGAGACGATCATCCTCTACATCGCGCGGCACGGCCTGCCGCTGCTGGGCGGTGCAATTCTACTCGCGGCCGGCGTCGCCATCGTGCTGTCCACCGGGAACACCTTCCTGCTCGTGCCGTCGACGAACACGAGCCGCGACATCTACGAGCGGTTCGTGAATCCGGCGGCGACCGACAAGCAGAAGCTCACCGTGCAGCGGGCCTCCATCATGGCGTTCGGAATCATCGGCATCTTCCTGCTCACGCAGTTCCAGACCGTGCTGTCCATGGCGCTCTACGCTTACTCGCTGGTGGGAGCGAGCCTCACCCCCGCACTGCTGGCAGCCTTCCTATGGAAACGCGTGACGCCGCAGGGAGGCGTCGCCTGTATCGCCGGCGGCATGGGCACGATCGTGAGCATCGGGGTGCTGAGCCGGCTGGGAGTGGGGTTCACGGCCAGCATCGCCGGCACCGAATTCGACTTCGCCTCCAGCGAGTACATCGTGATTCCGGGCGTGCTGATCTCGATTGGGCTGCTCGTGGTGGTGAGCCTGCTGACGAAACCCTCGCCCGAGGAGCAGTGGCGACCCTTCTTCGCGGCGGCGGAGGCCGAGAGCAGCGCCGCGGCCTGAGGGTAGGCTCCGTGCGTTGACGAGGCCCCGCCGTGCATCACGGCGGGGCCTCGTGATTGTGGTGGTTCCACTGGTCAGCGGGTGCCACGGAGGATGATGCCGTGTTCTCCCACGGCGAGTACGTCACCTTCGGGAGTGCCCCATACGCCTCCGAGCCAATGGGGTACGCCGCTCGTCATGGCACTCCAGGTGTTGCCATCGTGTTGCAGAATCGCCCCGTAACCCCCGACTGCGTAGGCATCGATCCGAGAGGCGGCCCAGATTCCGGTCAGCCTTGCAAAGGGATTGCTCATGCGCAGCCACGAAGCCCCATTGTAGTGCTCAATGTCTCCATTAGAGGTCACCACATACACATCGCTGGACGAGGTCCCCCCCACGGCGCTCGGTGCCGCGGCGCTTGCCACGACACGCCAGGCGTTCCCGTCGAATCGCAGGATGCCTGATCCGCCCACGGCGTAGACGTCATTCGATGCCGCTCCCCAAACGCCAACAAGACGGTGGTCAAGCTCCTCCGCGACGGACCACGCCATGCCATCGTAGTGTAGGATGATGCCGCAGCAGGTATACTCGCCCACTGCGTAGACGTCGCTCGGGGAGCTGCCCCACACCCCTTGGAGGTTGTAGAACGTCCCGCTCGCCATTGCCACCCAGCGGACTCCGTCATAATGCAGGATCGTGCCTGAGTGTCCGACCGCGAAAAGGTCGCTCGATGAGGTTCCCCAGACGCCGTACAGACGCTCATCCGTCCCGCTCGCCATGGGGCTCCAGGTGCTCCCGTCGTAGCGCAGGACAGCGCCATCGTCCCCAACCGCAAAGGCGTCGCTCGCCGACGAGCCCCACACCGCTTGGAGCGTTCGGCCGGCCTCACTGCGCACCGTGCTCCATGCGCTTCCGTTGCAGTGCAGGATCGTGCCATGCGACCCAACGGCGAACACGTCACTCGACGACGCCCCCCACACGGAGCGGAGATCGGCATCTGTCCCGCTCGCCAGCGGGCTCCACAGGGTCCCGCCGTAGTGGAGGATCACGCCGTCGTCACCCACGGCATATAGGTCCCCAGCGGACGAACCCCAAACCGCCTCCAACGCCGTCAACGTCACCGTCTCCATCGTACCCCACGCAGAACCATCGTAACTCAAGATCGTTTGCCAACCGACCGCGTATGCCTCATCCGCAGCAGCGGCCCAGACGCCCGCGAGGGCATTCAGCGTTGGATTCACCGGCGCGCTCCACGCACTACCGTCGTAGTATAGGATCACACCGTAGCCATGGACGCTGCTTCCAACGACATGAACATCGCTCGAGGAGGTACCCCACACGCCCCTGAGGGCGTGATTGGACACCGTCGTCAAACTCCACGCGACTCCGTCGTAATGCAGGATCGCGCCGGACAGACCGACAGCGTAGACGTCGTTCGGCGCGGCGCCCCACACCTCTTCCAGCGGACTGTCCGTGCCCGTCTCCGTCGCGCTCCACGTGGTGCCGTCGTAGTGCAGCACCGTGCCACCCCACCCCACCGCATAGACGTTGTCCGACGCCGTCCCCCAGACGGCGCGCAGGGTGGCATCCGTCCCGCTCTCCATCGCGGTCCAGCTGACGCCGTCGTAGTGGAGGATCGTGCCATACGACCCGACGGCGAAGACGTCCGTAGATGACGAGCCCCACACCCCCTCGAGGTCGTACCCGCCGGCGACCTCGATCGCCCACGAGGCAACGGGATCGGGGTCAGGCTCCAGCTCCGTCACCTCCCCCGCACACCCCAGCTGCCACACCCCCACGAGCGCGACTGCCACCAGCGCCCGCCAGGGCACATGCAAAACGGGCGACGGGATCGCCCCGTCGCCCGCCCTCGCCTCACCACCCTCAGCCCGTTTCGGTTCGTTCACTCGAACAACTCTGGCTGGTTCTCCCCCGCCTCGCTCTCCACCTTGATCAGCGTCTTCACGCGCCGCGTCCACGAGTGCACGTCGAAGTGCGCCTCGGTGGCCAGCATCCGCCTGAGCACGTCGGGCACGTCCTCCAGGGCATCGAGCAGGTCGCCCATGATCTCGCGGGCCTCCCGCATGCGGAACTGCTCCTCCCCGGCGAACGCCATGTCCCGCAGAATCGCGCTCTCGCTGCGCGAGGCGACGATCGGGTCGTCGAGCGTCGCCGTGTGCACCTCCGTTCGGTGTCCTGGTCCGCGATCGTCCCCCTCGATCGGCCGCAATCCCACTATGGCGTCCGACCGCCAGTACTTCCCGTACCCCAGATAGACCATCCTGCCCGGTTTGATGTCCACGATGCGCCCTAGCCTTTCCCCATCTTCTTCTTGAGCTCTTCGAGTTGCTCGTCGGCCTTCGCCTCACGGGCCGCCCTCCCGGCCGCCTCCAGGTCGCGCCACGCCGACTCCACTTTGCGTGCCGCCTCGGTCTCCGGCCGCTTTCGCTCCTGTTCCACCAGCTGCGCCTTCATCTCCTCGTATTCCCGCTCCGCCAGCGCCAGCTCGGCGGCCTGCGCCTCGAGCTTGTCCTCCAGGACGGCGACGCGCTCGCGGTGCTTCGCGGCGAAGCGCTCCGCCACCTCGGCGGTCTGCTCATCCTGGATGCCGGCAGCCAGCCGCCCGCGGCGCTCGGCGTCGGCCAGCTCCTGGCGCTCGTGATTGAGACGCGCCTCGGAGGTCACAACGCCCTCGCGCATCCTCTCGATGGAGGTGCGCGCCTCGATGACGGCTTCGCGCATCATGCCGGTCACGTCGCGCAGGTCGGCATCCGGCGTGGCCGCGTCGAGCGCGGCGTTGATGGCGGCACGCAGGCGTTCGAACACTAGCTCTTCTTGGCGGTCTTCGCGTAGAACGAGGAGAACACTTGGGTGACTTTCACCGACTTGCACTTGGGGCAGGTGAGCCGCTTTCGGCCATGCTGGGATATGGACTCCACCCGGGAGAAGCGCTCACCGCACTTGCCACACCGATACTCGTAGGTCGGCATACTCCACTCCTCTGCGCAATGAGAAATCGAGTACCCAACCAAAACGATAGACTGCGGTTCGGAGGCGGTCAAGCGAGCTACGAGGTGGCCGGCTGGTCCCGCGACCCGTAGGTTTCAGGACATGAAACGCACTATACCACTCGCACTGTTCGCGGCGTTCGGCGTCGCCTGCAGCGGACAGAGCTCGGAGAACTCCGCCTCGTGCGGCTTTGCCGCCATGGCCGGCGCGACCATGCTGCTGGAGCAGCTCCGCGGCGGTGGACGATTCATCGACACCGCACCGGAGGAATTCCAGGGAACGGTGCCCGCCCGGGTGGTCGGGTACGGCACCACCACCGCGCTCGTGGCGTACGGTCCCGACGGCGCCATGGTAGGCTACGAGGGTCCCGGGTTTCCCACGCTGCCGGGGTGGGGTCTGCTCCTCGTGGAGGACTCGCTCGACACGTTCAAGGGCGTGCTGATCTATGAGACCGAGCCTCCCATGGGTGCTCCGTTGTTGGGGGGGGTCGTGGGCGGGAACTACACCATTCCCCTCTACGGGGCCCGGGTGACCTGGAGCGCCGTCAGCAGCGAGCGCTGTCCGATGTTCGCGGCGGTGGACACGACCGCGTCGTAGCCCGGCAGGACCCGCCGGCGCGCCGCGCTAGTGCAGGTGAAACTCGTCCGCGACCTGCCGCATGAGCCGTCCCGGTGTCGAGACATTGGGAAACAGCATGCGGTCGGAGAGGCGGTTCAACGCGATCCGAATGGGTCGGAACGACGACGACGCCTCCTCGTAGAGGTCGGCCATGTCGAGCTCGCGGGCGAGGCGGTGATCCGAGGCGAGTCGAAATCCCTGCGCTCCCAACTCATCGTAGTACCGCAGGCCCGGACCGCCGCGACGCTCCTCACGAGCCGTGATGTGATCGGGGTAGAGCCCGGCGAGCCACAGGCTCAGGTTGCCGAGGTGAGCGCGCAACAGGAATCCGCGACGGCCCGACGCCGAGGCGGCGTGCGCCACGATGTCGGTGAGGTAGCGGTAGATCTCGTCGTCGGACCGGCTGATCCGGTAAGCCCGCTCCCGCAGGCCAAACTCCAGCACCAGGGCGCCGAGGTAGTCGCTCAGCCGCGCGCTCTCGACCCCCACCCCACACAGGGCGTGCCGCACCACGACGTAGACGAACAGCGCCGGCGACGGCCGCCCCAGCTGCGGCGCGCCGCGCAGCAGCTCCGGCAGGTCGGGCGCGTCGAGCAGCGCATCCACTCCGCGCTCCTCCGCCACCCGCGCGAGCTCCCCCTTGTGCGCGGCGTCACCGCGAGACAGCAGCTCAATCACCAGTTCTACATCGGTCGCGGTAAACCGCTCCCGTATGTTGGCGAGGATCATGTCGCAACCTCCTGTCTCAGATAGCGCAACGACGGCCGTCGTGAGTTCCCACACGCTCAAGGCGCTCACCGCCCTGGGGCAGCACCTCGCCGGAACCCACGAGCCGACGTCCGCCGTGGAGTTGTTCGCCCGCTCTCTGCGGACGATGCTGCGACCCGACGGACTCCTCATCGTCCTCACGGATATCGACACCCACGAATCGCGGGTGGCCTACAACCATCAATATGCAAACCCCCAGCCGAATGATCCCCTTGTGCACCTCATCAGCACTGAGGGTCCGCGAGTGCTACCGCACGTGACGCGACGCGCCCTCGAAGCACTGGGTATCTCGGTGGACTATCACGTGCGCTCGTGGGTGGGCGCGCCCGTCATGGCGGTCGGTCGCACGATCGGCGCCGTTTCGGCCGTCGCCGACGCCCCGGGACAGTTCGCCGAGGGACACGTTGACCTGCTGAGCACCGCCAACGCGCAGCTCGGCATGGCGCTGGAGAACGCGCGCCTCGTGAAGCTGCTCGCGGGGGGCAAGGGCGAGTGGGAGCAGACGGTGGACGCCATCGGGCAGGCGTTCTGTGTGGTGGACGCCGGCGGCGCCATCCGCCGCGCGAACCGCGCGTTCAGCGTGATCGCGCACATCCCCGTCACGGCGGTGGCGGGGCGCCCGTGGATCTCGGTGCTCCCGGAGGACTGGGCCGACCCGGTCTCCCGCGCGCTCGCCTCCCCGGGCAACCACAGCCAGTACGAGCTCAAATCGGGCCCGCGGATGTTCACCGTCTCGGCCCTGCCCCTCGGCGAGCCCGAGGGTACGGCGGTGCTCGTGTTCGAGGACCAGACCGACAAGCGCCGCCTGCAGGATCAGCTGGTGCAATCGGAGAAGATGTCCGCCATCGGCCAGCTCATTGCCGGGGTGGCGCACGACCTCAACAACCCGCTGGCGTCGGTCGTGGGGTTCGCGGACTACCTGGTGGAGGAGGGGAACCCGCCGGAGAGCATGCGCCACGCCCTGGGGGCCATCCGGCACGAGGCAGAGCGGGCCGCGGGCATCGTGCGCAGCCTGCTCGACTTCGCGCGCAAGCAGGAAGGCAAGCGGCGCGCGCGGCCGATCGCCCCGATCCTGGAGGCAACCCTCACCCTGCTGCGGAACCAACTGATGGCGTCGAAGGTCGAGGCGGAGCTCCTGGTCGACCCCGACCTCCCCGACGTGGACGTGGACGCCAATCAGATCCAGCAGGTCTTCGTGAACCTGATCCACAACGCGGCGCAAACCATGAAGACCGCGGGCGTGGGAGAACGGGTGGTGATCCACGCGAGCGCGTGGCTGGACGGGGTGGCCGTGACGGTGGCTGACGACGGGCCCGGCGTGCCGTCGGAGATCGCAAGCCGCATCTTCGAGCCGTTCTTCACCACCAAGCCCGAGGGCGAGGGCACCGGGCTGGGCCTCTCCATCTGCCAGGGCATCATCCGCGAGCACGGCGGCCGCATCACGTATGCGCCCGGATCCGAGGGCGGCGCCGTGTTCCGGGTGGAGCTCCCCGCCGGGGTGCCGGCCCACATCACACAGGAGACGGCGATCCCCGACATGGGCGAGCTGCACGTGTTGGTGGTGGACGACGAGCCGCACATCCTCCACTACATGCGAGCCACGCTCGAGGCCTGGGGCCATCGGGTGGAGGTCGCCTCGGACGGCGCCGAGGGCCTGGCACTCGCCACCAGCCAGCCGCTCGACGTGGTGATCACCGATCTGCGCATGCCCGACCCGGGCGGCCGCGAGCTGTTCGAGACCCTGCGGCGCGACCATCCGGAGGTCGCCGAGCGGGTCGTGTTCGCGACAGGTGACACGGTGGGCGGGGACACGCTGGCATTCCTGGAGGGCTCGGGGTGCCCCTATCTGCGGAAGCCCTTCACGCTCGCCGAGCTGCGGCGGGCGCTGGCCAAAGCCGCGGGCTGAGCCCCGGGGTTCACCACCCCTTCTTCCTGGCTAGATTCCTACCCCGAACTTCCGGGACGCAGGCGAGTACTGTCCGGTAGAGAGGGAGGAGCCGGGATCGATGATCTACGTCTGTATCGCCACGCAAGACCATGCCTCGACGGCGGGACTACTGCTGTGGAAACTCCGCAAGGTGTTCCAGGAGTTTCCCCGGGAGTACCACATCCTGGTGGCGGACGACGCATCGACCGACGGGACGGCAGAGCTGCTCGAGACCTACCAGCGCGCGCTGCCCATGACGCTCGAGCGGCACCAGCAGCGGAAGGGCTACGCGGCGACCCTGGAGGGCCTGGCGCGGGACGCCCTGCGTCGCAGCGACCGCCCCAAGCGCGATTGCCTGGTGACGCTGCCGGCCGATTTCGCCGTCACGCCCGCGGCGCTCCCCGAGTTGCTCAAACGGTTCGAGTCCGGTGCGGACGTCGTCGTGGGGGAGGTGCCGCCCGGCCAGGAGTCCCTGGGCACGCGGCTGGTGCGGCGCTGTGCCCCGTGGCTGCTCAAGCCGGGGCTTTCCCTGCCCGGGGTGCGTGACGTCACGTCCGGCGTGAGCGTCATTCGCCTCATCACCCTCAAGGGCTGCCTGCGAGACCAGTCCGAGCGCTTCCTCGAGAGCGACGGATCCTGCGCGCACGCCGAGCTGGTGGCGCGCACCGCCGCTCGCGCACGACAGATCGCCGCGGTACCGCTCGAGGAGCCGGCCCCCTCAGTGCCGGATCAGCGGCGTGAGAGCGCGCTCGGCCAGGTGCTCAGCTACTTCCGCGCCGGCCGGCAGCTTCGCATTCCGGCGCCCACCGTCACGATCGAGCGCGGCTGACATACCATGCGACGACTTCCGATCCTGGCCACGACGATCCTCGCCCTGGGCGGTGGCGCCTTGAGCGCACAGGTCCCCGAGGACTCCGCCGCCGCACCCGCCGACTCGGCGACCGCCGACCCGGAGCGCTTCCCCGTCGGTGAGACGCTGCTCTATGATGCCCGGTTCGGGCTGCTCAACCTGGGACGCGGGATGATGCACGTGGCCGGGATCGATACGATCCGTGGCGCGCCGACGGTGCACATCGTGTTCGTGCTGGAGGGGGGGTCGTTCTTCTACCGCCTCAACGACCGGATGGACTCCTGGTTCGGGGTGGACGACTTCGCCTCGCGCCGCTTCATCCAGGACTTCCATGAGGGGAGCTCGGAGCGGTATACGGCCTACGAGATCTTCCCCGACTCGGGCTACTACACGGAGAGCGGTGTCGACAGCCTCTTCCCGACCTCCGACCTGCCCCTCGACGACGCCGCGTTCTTCTACTTCGTGCGGACGGTCGAGCTGGAGGTCGGTGAGCGCTACGAGTACCACAACTACTTCCGGCCGGACCGCAACCCGGTGGTCCTGGAGGTCGTGGGGCGGGATACGCTCGACCTGCCGGCAGGCCGCTTCCCCACCATCGTGGTCCAGCCCACCATCCAGGGCCGGGGCATTCTGGAGGAAGCCAAGGAGCCGCGCATGTGGCTCACCGACGACGAGCGGCGCCTCATGGTACAGCTCAAGGTGAAGTTCGCTTCCATCGCCACGGTGACCCTGCGACTACGGGAGATCGCGGACTCCCTGCCGACGGAGCTGGCCGAGCGCGAGCCCTGAGCCCGCGGCCGCCCACGCACAACGGGGCCTCATGAGGCCCCGTTGTTGTATCTGACGCGGGATCTGGCTCGCTACTTCGATTCGCCGCGGATGGTCTCCTTCACTCGGCGCGCTGTCTTCGGGCTGATGATCTTGAGAATCAGGTAGAACACGAACCCCAGCGCCGCAAGCCAGAGCGCCACC
>JBDGYO010000161.1:0-5920 GCA_039584015.1 Gemmatimonadota bacterium
CGTTGAGACCCGCCTTCATGCCGCTCGTCCCACACGCCTCGAGAGGAACGCGGGGAAGGCTCAGCCAGAGGTCCACTCCCTGCACGAGCCAGTGGGCGAGGTGCATATCGTAGTTCTCTAGGAATGCAATCCGTCCCTCGAACTCGGGGTCGTTCGCGAATCGATAGACCTGCTGCAGGATCCGCTTGCCGTCCTCGTCGGCAGGGTGGGCTTTGCCGGCGAACACGATCTGTACAGGGCACCGTTCGTCGGTGACCAGATTCCGCAAACGGTCGGGGTCCATGAACACGAGATCGGCACGCTTGTAGGTAGCGAACCGTCGAGCGAAGCCGATCGTGAGGGCTTCCGGGCTCAGCCGCGCCTCTTCGCGGACATGCTCGAGCAGCTGGCGCTTGAGGCGAAGGTGCACATTCCACAGTGCCACCGCGTCGAGGTCTAGGACGCGCTCGAGTAGCGCCGGGTCTTCGAGCCTCGAACCCCAGCCGTCACCGAGCTCACGGTCCAGCAAGTCCATCATGGGGTTGGCCATCCACGTCGCCAGGTGAACACCGTTGGTGACGTGCGTGACCGGGACCTTCTCCAACTCATGCTCGGGCCAAAGCACCCGCCAGACCCTGCGCGTTTCCTCACCATGCAGCTGCGATACCCCGTTGACACGGCCGGCCAGCCGGATGCCGGCGGCGGTCATATGGTAGGTGCCGTGGTCGTGCTGGGGGTGGTGCCCAAGAGAAAGGAACGTCTCTTCGTCGAGCTCGCCGCCGTCGAGATATCCGGCGATGCATTGCGCGACCAGATCTCGGCCAAATACGTCGTGGCCGGCCGGGACGGGGGTGTGCGTCGTGAACGAACTGGAGGTGCGAACCTGAGCGATCGCATCGGTGAGCGTTCGACCCTGCGCCAGGAGTTCGCGCACGCGCTCCACGAGCATGAACACCGCGTGCCCTTCGTTCGCGTGCCAGGCGGCCGTCTCGACGCCGAGCTTGCGCAGCAGCCGGACGCCGCCCACACCAAGCACCCACTCCTGGCGAATCCGCATCTCCGGTCCCCCAGCGTAGAGCTTGGACGAGAGGCTGCGGTCATCCGGATCGTTGACCTCCAGACTCGTGTCGAGGAGGTACACGGGAACCGCTCCGACCATCATGCGCCACGCCCCAACGTGCAGGGTGCGCCCGGACAGCGGGACTGTGACTAGGTGCGGCGCACCGGACTCGTCCAGGAGCGGAATGAGGGGAGTGATCGTCGGGTCAAGCGGATCGTCGCTGTCCTCCTGCCACCCGTCGAGCCGCATCCGTTGGTCGAAGAACCCCATCGAGTAGAGCAATCCCACGCACACGAGGGGTATCCCGAGATCCGACGAGGCCTTGCAGTGATCACCAGCCAACACGCCCAAGCCGCCCGAGTAGATCGGCACCGAGTTGTGCAACCCGAACTCAGCACAGAAGTACGCGACCGGACGTGAGGTGAGCTCGGGGTAGGTCGTGCGGAACCAGGTGCCCTCTCCAGAGAGGGCCTGCTCAAGCTGCTCTCGGACCCGATCGAGCCGCAGAAGGAACTCCTCGTCGCCTGCCAACTGAGTGAGCCTCGCCGGTTCTACGAGCTGCAGCAGTGCGATCGGGTTGTGCCTCGTTCGATGCCAGAGCAGCTCATCGATTGAGCGGAACAGATTCCGGGCGTCGCGGCTCCAACTCCACCACAGATTCGTGGCGAGCGTAGCCAATGCGCCGATCCGCTTCGGCAGAGCGGGGATTCGCGGCTCGGAAGTGGTCACTGGACCCAAAAACTACTTGGGCTCAGCGACGATTCGCCAGGTGCGGCTACGAGGAGCGTCTTGGTCGTCGCGAGGTTCCCCCCGCAGGCCCCCTGCGGCTTCGCCAGGGATCTGTCGCGTCCGGAACTGGTGTTTTCGCCTAGCCGTGCGGTAGGTTAGAGCCTGTACACCGGCTCAGGTTGGCCTGCGTGGCTGACCCAACTGCCACGGCTCAGTTAGATGGAGGAGGGACCATGCCGGAGCGCCATTTGGAAGGCCCTGGACGGGCACAATCCGATCGCCGGTCGGGCAAGGAGCGACGGTGGCACGAGAGGCGATTGGTCCCTATCTCCACGGCTGTCCTCGAGGTGAGGAGGGAGCGCCGCAAGAGTGAACGACGCAGCGGCAGAGAGCGTAGGGGGGCAGTCTCGGCCGCAGCCGTAAGACGGCGTTCGCCCCCAGGAGCGGGAGCAGCCCCCACGACGAAGACGAAGCAGGAGATCATCAACGACCTTGATGCGTTCATAAAGGACGGCGGCGGCGGATACCAGGCTTGGTACGTGGGCACTGCGTCTGACGCCCGCGATCGTCTGTTCAACGACCACAAAGTGATGGAGAAAGGCGACTCGTGGATCTATCGTCAGGCCAGCTTCTCAGGAGTCGCCCGAGAGATCGAAGACTACTTCGTCAACACGCTGGGTACAGACGGCGGTACCGGGAGAGGTGTTGTACTCATCGTCATGGTCTACGCCTACAAGAAAGCGCCCCATACGAATCCGTGAACGCGGGCTAGCCCGCCGATGCACCTGCGGAGGCGCTGGAGCGATGGCAGCGGAGGCAGCGTTCCCTGAGTCATACAAATATGGCGGCGCGAGGGCGTTGGTGGCTTTACACGCGACGCACCTTCGCGAGTTCGTGGCAACCTGGCGCCGTGCAGACGACCAAGCCGTAGAACTTCCCGCCTCCGCGAATCCGAACTACGCCTCACGGGAGGCGGTGCTGGTCCATGTCCTGGGTTGCGCAGCACGCTACCTGACGTGGATCTGTGAGAAGCTAGAGCTTCCTGCGCCGAATCTAGAGGAATACCCGGACCCCGGGGGCTTTGCCGCCCGTGCTGATGAGTACCTGGAGAACGTTTTGGCAGCTTGGGAGCGTCCACTGCGCGGACTGACAGAAGAGTTGGCTGATTCTCGGGTGTACGAGTCGCGGTGGGGTGTCCCGTATAGCATTGACGCCATGCTAGAGCACGCGGTGATGCACCCAATTCGGCATGCCCATCAACTCGAAGAGTTGATGGCCGAGAGGTAGTGGCTCTACCCCTGAACGCTCGTAGGTGCTCTTACCCGCTCCACGTGTTGATGAACTCTGTGCTGCGGCGCCAGTGCTGTTTGAGCGCGCTCGCCGCTTTGCGTATGGCGCCCTCCCTCAGGAGGCTGGCGATCGCGGCGTGGTCTTCGGTGGAGTCGGGCACCTGTCCGGACGCCTGCATCCAGGCATACTCGTAACGTGTCACCCGCAGGCTGAGCTGGGTCAACAGTTCGGCGAGAACGGTGTTGCCGGATCGTGCGGTAAGTGTGCGGTGCCAGCGCTCGTCGATCCCGATGAGTTGCCGCGGGTCTCCGAGCGAGCGCGTCATCTCCTCGTTGAGCGTGACAAGTGCATCGAACTGGTCCTGAGCCAGCGGTCCTTGCAGCCGGATGGCCAGGCATTCGAGCTCGCTCAACACCTCGTACACGTCCTGCGCCTCCTGGCGGTCCAATGGTTTCACGAAGAAGCCACGGTTGGGCTCAGTGAAGACGAAGCCTTCCCGCTCTAGCTGCGTCAGAGCTTCGCGAGTGGGTGTCGGGCTCACTCCGAGTTCTGCCGAGAGGTCAACCGCCCGAATTGGGGCTCCCGCGGGCAGGTCGCCCCTCACGATGCGGTCCATTACCAGAGCTCTGATCTCGTCTCTCAGGAGCGTCTTTGCCGCCAGCGCCATGGGACCTCCGCGCGAGCCTCAGATCGCCGGCGGTGAAGGGCGCCGGCGTTGACCGATGTGTCAATATAGTATATAATATAATATTGACAAGACCGCGAATCGGCCGAGGGAGGTGTTTCCCTGGCCACAACCGTCAAATTCACGGGATTCCATCCGATGAGCGTCGTCGTCTTCATACTCGCCCTCGGCCTATTATTGCCCGCAACCGCTCCGGCTCAGACAACCGACACAGCGGAGGACATGCCGGTCTCGGTCACCCGCCTGAGCGATCGAGTCACCCAGTTCAGCACCGCGGGAGACGAGCCCACCGTCGTGACCGCGATCCGGTCGCGACGGGGGATCATCGTTGTCGACACGGAACGCGCCCCGACGTTCACTGCGGCCATCCGACGCGCGATCGAGGCGGAGGTGCCAGGCGTCATCGTGTACCTGATCAACACCCACGGCCACGGCGATCACACGTATGGCAACCAGGTCTTCGCCGACGCCACGCTCATCGCGCACCACAATGCTATCGCGGACATGGAGGTCGCCGATCGGCAGCGGGAACGTCTCGCCCAGAGGTTCCAGGCGGGCATCCAGGGTCTCAAGGCGCGCTACGAGGCCATGGACCGCGATTCGCAGGAAGCCGCGGCTCTGGCGGCGACGATCTCGTATTACGAGCAGTTCGCGGCCGGGCTGGGAGAGTCATTCGAGCTCACACTCCCCGACATCACGTTCAGTGACCGCCTGAGCCTGGACCTGGGCGATCTCACGCTGGAACTGATCTGGTTCGGAAAGGCCCACACCGACGGTGACGTCCTGATCTACTGCCCCGAGGAACAGCTGCTGCTCACCGGCGATCTGTTCTACTCGGGTGGCTTTCCCTACGTCGATTCGGAACGGGTCCCCAGCCTAGGACGATGGCACGAGACGCTCACTGGACTCCTGCAGCGCGACGAGGGAGTCACACACGTGGCGACCGGTCACGAGCCGTCGCTTCCGGTCTCACACCTGGAGGCGATCCTCGAGTTCGTTGCCGAGCAGCAGGCCCGGTTCGCCGGCCGCGAATCGGCGCTGAACGTCTTCCGTGAAGTTCACGAGGCGGACGGAATCGCGAGCGCCCTCGACCGCCTGAGGGAGATGAACGCACGACCTGACGAGTTCTACGTGCTCCATGCCGAGTTCGATACCTATGTCTACCGCCTGATGCTGGCAGAGCAGTTGGACGAGGCGCTGGAGGCCTTTCTCGTGCTGGCCGAGCTGTTCCCCCAGTCCGACGTCGCCTTCGACAGCCTCGGAGAGGTGTATGTGCGGCTAGAGGACACCGACTCCGCCATCGAGAGCTTCCGGAGAGCGCTGGAGCTGAATCCCGAAAACGAGAATGCGGCGCGGCGACTGAGAGAATTGGGGGGGTAAGAGTTGCCGGAACGAGAGAGCCAGAACTGCAAAGCCCCACAGCCACCCAAGTGACTGTGGGGTTGGTAGTCACGACCGTGCGCCTGACAGGATTCGTTGCGCAGCAGACCGAGGATCGCCGTAGGCGACCGCAGGTCCACCTGTGACCTTTGGCTCCGGAGGCAATGCCCGCACGCTCACCAGCGCTCATACGTGCTCGTGGGCGTTGTGACAATGGTCGTGACAACGTAGTACGGATACGCCGAGCTGCAGCACAAAATACGACAAACTGTGTCGCCAATTGGACTTGTCTGCCGTGATGTTCCGAGCATCTTAGTCCCGATCCGATTCCTGGAGCGGCCATGCCCGCCTCCCACGTCCTCCTCGCCAGCGCGATCATTTGCGCGTCCGTATCCCCACTCACCGCTCAGCAGGCTTCAACCCCAGCCGAAGGCGCCCGCGTGCGTGTCGTGACCGCCTCCGACACGGTTGAGGGCACGGTAGTCAGCCTGAGCGGCGACACACTCCGGATGGTCCAGCACGAAGCCGATTCACGGCTTCCGGACAGGGATGTGTCCCTAGTGGCGCTATCCCTGTCGTCGGTGACGGACATTGTGACGCTCGTGCCGCCGGCCTCCCCGCCGATCGGCGCCAAGGTGGAGGTCGAGTCTGCGACGCTGGACGACAAGGTCGTCGGCACCTTCCTCGCGGTGAGCGATGATAGTCTGGTGCTCGAAGCCGCGGAGCCGGAGGAGCAGCGGGGGAGCACCGTGAAGATTGCACTCTGGTCGGTGTCCAAGCTCAAGGTCGTCGAGAGC